>NZ_JARWPM010000347.1 GCF_029869215.1 Nocardia carnea | reverse complement strand
GCCCAGATGCGCGGCGAGATCGCCGCGCAACCGCTGCTCGAGATCGAACGACGCCAGATGCGAGAGGAGGAACGACCATGCGCGCAGGGCGAACCGAACGAGGGACCCGGCCGCGGCCAGCACCAGGAACGCCACCCCCGTGGTTGTCATGGGGGGGGGGGCCTTCCACCCCGGGGGCCCCGCCACGGCCATCGCCGCACCGACAAGCCCGGCGGCTGCTGTTGTGGCCAGTTTCCGTGCGATCGTCATGCCTCGATCATCGCGCATCTCTTGGCGGTCATTACATTTCGACACGCGGCCGCACCCGCGGATCGAAGACCGCCCGGTGGAGACGCCGAGCGCCGGACCCGCTATCCGCGGGCGGCGTCGGCCGCGGTGATGAACTCGATCTGGGCCGGTGACGGGCCACAGAACTCGCTTTCGATCCGCTCGGACTCGCCCGCCTGCATCTGGTACAGGCTGTCGCGCAGGCCCGGGTCACCACCGTGGAAACCTTCCAGCAGCTCCATCCATTGCGCCGCCAGTTGCTGCGCTTCGGGGGATGCCGGGTCCATTCCCGCCGCGATTGCCGCGTCGACCTTCGGGATGAGCTCACTCCACTGCGCTTCGGTGTGCCGGATGTGCTGCTCACCCAGTTCCTCCCGGCGCTCGGCGAGCTGGGTCAGCTGGCGCTCGGTGAAATATTGCTTGAAGGTGTCGTCGACCATGACAGTCCTCCTGATCAATTCCAGGAAGCGATCCGCGGAGGCGTCCGGCCGGCTCTCCGCCGTGGCGGCCAGCGCCTCGACCAGGGCATGCAGTTCCCGGGTCGAGGCCAGTTGGGCGGCCAGATAGTCGCGATGGGCGGCGAGCACCTGCGCAATTTCCACCGTGCCGGCGAACAGGCCGGCGATCCGGTCCAGGCCCAAGCCCAGCTGCCGTAGGGCCAGCACCTGGTACAGCCGCTCGACGTCACCGGCGGTGTAGAGCCGGTGGCCGGTGCCGGTTCGCTCCGTCGGGCACACCAGGCCGATACGGTCGTAATGGTGCAGTGCCCGCACGGTCAGCCCGGCCGCGGCCGCGAGTTCCCCGACCTTCCACCTGCGCTCGATTCCGTGCCGGTCCATCCGTTTCATCTCACTTCCACCGGCGCACCGTGCGCCGGTGCCGCCGACGGTAGGACCTGACCTTACGTCAGGTTCAAGCCCGCGTACTCCCGCCCGATCCGGCACGCGGTGCACGGGAGCCGGGCAGACGGGCGGCGAACCTGCTGTTCAGGCTGGTAGCGCCGTAGAATCGTGGTGTTGCCCGCGTATCGCTCCGGCCACCGCCGGAGCCCGATAGACAGCCGCCCGCCCCGATCCCCCGGGCCCACCGAGCTGAAGGGACGGATATGCGCACCCCATCGAACGAACTCTGGCCGGCCTTGCGGGTGGACGAGTGGACCGACACCCGCGACACCCTGCACATGTGGACCCAGATGGTCGGCAAACTCCGCTTGGCCCGCGCCCCGATGCTCAACCACTGGTGGCAGGTCACCTTCTACCTCTCCGCCCGCGGTTTGACCACCTCGGCGATCCCCTACGACCACGGCGTATTCGATATCGAATTCGACTTCATCGACCACCAGCTGCACATCCGGTCCTGCACCGGCGCGCGGCACCGGATCAATCTGGAACCCAAATCGGTGGCCGCGTTCTACGCCGAGCTGATGGACGCCCTGACCGCGCTGGGAATCGATATCCCGATCCTGGCCAGACCGGTGGAGGTGGAACCCGCGATCCCGTTCGCCGAAGACACCACGCACGCCGCCTACGACCGGGACCACGCCAACACCTTCTGGCGGCAGCTGGTGGCGGCCGACCGTGTCCTGAACCGGTTCCGCGGGGAGTTCGCCGGTAAGGCCAGCCCCGTGCATTTCTTCTGGGGCGCGCTGGACCTGGCCTATACCCGCTTCTCCGGGCGCACCGCCCCACCGCATCCCGGGGGCGCCCCGAACTGCGCCGACTGGGTGATGGTCGAAGGCTATTCCCACGAACTGGCCAGTTCCGGCTTCTGGCCCGGCGGCTCGGCCGAGGGCAGTTTCTACGCCTACGCCTACCCCGAACCCGACGGATACACCGAGACACCGATCCGCCCGCCGGCGGGCTATTACGACCCCGCCATCCACGAGTTCATCCTTCCCTACGAGGCCGTGCGCACCGCCGACGACCCGGAAGCCACCGTGCTGGAGTTCCTGCGCTCCACCTACGAGGCCGCCGCCGACACCGGCGGCTGGGATCGCGCGAACTTGGAGGTGACCGCGCCCCAAACGCGGTGACGCGACCGTCCACGGCGAGCGTCCGCCGACGGTGGTCGGAGCGGGTGGAAATCAGGCCTTGCGTATACCCCCTAGGGGTATTACTGTTCCGGTTGTCGAACCGAGAACGACCACAGGAGGCCCGTCATGAACGCCATCACCCACGCCGACCACGCAGCGGGTGCTCACGGCGGCCACGCCCACCACGCCCGGGACGCCCACGCCGCACACGCCGGCCCGGGCGCCGGTGGATTGCAGATCACCGAAGCGGGTTACACCCTCGCGCTCGAGACTCCGATCGCCACCACCGGCGAGCTCGAGTTCCGTTTCCGGATCCTGGGCCCGGACGGTGCGGCGGTGACCGAGTTCGACCCGATTCACGAACGCGAACTCCACCTGATCGTGGTGCGCCGGGAGCTGACCGGGTTCCAGCACGTCCACCCCGTCCGGGACGAGCACGGCACCTGGTGGATCCGCCTCGCGCTGAGCGAGCCGGGCGCCTACCGGGTATTCACCGATATCGCACCCCGGGCGCTGGGACGCACCATCACCCTCGGCGCCGACCTCGCGGTCGCGGGACAGTACGACCCCCACCCGGTCCCCACGGCGAACCGCACGGTCACGATCGACGGCTACGAGGTGACCCTCGACGGCGAACTGGTTCCGGATACCGGCCGGACGCTCACGTTCACCGTTCACAAGGACGGCGCCCCGGTCACCGATCTCGCCCCCTACCTCGGCGCCTACGGACACCTGGTCGTGCTGCGCGCCGGAGATCTCGCCTATGTCCACGTCCACCCCAACGGCGAACCCGGGGACGGCATCACCCCGGCCGGACCCGATATCGCGTTTCACACCGCGGCCCCCGGCCCCGGGACCTACCGGCTGTTCCTCGATTTCGAGCACCGCGGGACCGTGCGCACCGCGGCGTTCACCCTGATCGCCGCCCGCTGACCACTCCACACCACCGAAGAATCACCGAACAGGAGAAATCATGACCACCACCGTTGTAACCGTTTCCGCAATGAGCTGCGGCGGCTGCGCCGCGTCGGTACGCGAAGAGGTCGGGCGCGTTCCCGGCGTCACCGCCGTCGACCTCGGCACCGGAGCTGTCGGCATCGACAGCATCGAACCGGTCGGCCCCGATCTGATCGCGTCCGCGGTCGGCCGGGCCGGCTACACCGTCACCGAATAACATCTGCCGCGACAGCACCACCCCGCGCGGGCCCTCTCCGGCGGGCCCTCCGCGCCGGTCCGCCCGCAGCCGGGCGAGGCACCGTACTGAGCGGCCCGAGCCCGGAGGGCCCGATGATCACCTCACTGTTCAGCAACCGCGCGTATCTACGACTTTTCATCGCCCAGGTCTCGGCTCTGTTCGGCACCGGATTGACCACCGTGGCCCTCGGGTTGCTCGCCTACGAACTCGCCGGCGCCGACGCGGCGGCCGTACTCGGTCTCGCGCTCACCATCAAGATGGTCGTCTATGTCACGGTCGCACCCGTGGTGGGCGCCTACGCGGATCGCATCCCGCGCCGGCCGTTGCTGGTCGCACTGAATATCGCTCGGGCGGGCGTGGTTTCGGCGCTGCCGTTCGTCGACCAGATCTGGCAGATCTACGTGCTGATCGCGGTACTGCAAACCGCCTCGGCCGCCTACACACCCACGTATCAGGCCGTGATTCCCGATATCCTCCCCGACGAACGCGACTACACCAGGGCACTGTCGGCCGCGCAGCTCGCCGCAACCATGGAAACCCTGCTCAGCCCGTTGCTCGCCGCGGCCGCACTGGCCGTGATGGGCTTCCACTGGTTGTTCGTCGGCACCGCGGCCGGATTCGTCGTCTCGGCCGTACTCGTGCTGCGCACCCGAATCCCGGACGCGAATGCCGCTGCGGGAGGATCGTTCGCCGCGCGTATCGCGGTGGGGACGCGCATCTTCCTGGCCACACCGCGTTTGCGGGGCCTGCTCGGCCTCAACCTCGTCGTCGCGGCCGCCGGCTCCATCGTCATGGTCAACACCGTCAATTACGCCCGGGACACCTTGGGCGGTGATCCGGCCGATGTGGCGAAACTCCTCGCCGCCAACGGTTTCGGCACGATGATCGGCGCGCTGATCCTGCCCCGGATCCTCGACCGCACCGGCGCCCGTCCGGTGATGGTCACCGGCGCCGCGGTCCTGGTCACGGGCCTCGTGGCCGCTGTCGCGCTCACCACGGCCGAGGCCGGTGACTGGCGCTCCGGCGCCGCGACGGCCATCTGGGCGACCATCGGTGCGGGCACCGCCGCCGTGCTCACGCCGACCGGCCAGGTGCTGCGCCGCTCGTCGACGCCCGCGGATCGCCCGGCCCTCTTCGCCGCCCAGTTCTCACTGTCCCACGTCGCCTGGCTGGTCACCTATCCGCTCACGGGGTGGCTGACCACGACCGCTGGACTCACCACGGCCTGGCTCGCCCTCGCGGTGCTGGCCGCCGGCGGGGCCGCCGCCGCGATCCGGCTGTGGCCCCGTGACGATCCCGCCGAGCTGACCCACCTCCACGAAATCGGCACCATCGACCCCGCCCGGCTCGCCGATGCCGTCCGCGTGAGCGACCGCCTGTACCGGCACACGCACGTTTTCGTCATCGACGCCGAGCACCCCCGATGGCCGGCCCGGCAGCACGCGACGGCCGCCTGATTCGAATCACTGATTACATAGCGGACCGGCGCTTCCACCAAGACCCCGTACAGAAGTCCGAGCGCCGGGCGCGCACTCCCCGATCCTGTACAGAATTACCAATTTACTTGTCTCTCGACACCCGAGGGCACCAGTACAGGCCACACACCCAGCGCGGCTCTCGTCGCCGGATTCAGACCGGACGCAGTGCGTCCAGGACGAGGTCGAGCAGGCGCTGGGTCCGGTCGGTGCCGACTCGGGCGGGCATCAGCGCCCCGCCGACGAGGCGGACGACATCACCGGCCGCAACGTCGCCCCGGAGAGATCCGTCGGCCGCGCCGGCTTGCAGGATCGGGGTGATCGCGGCCGCCATGCGCTCGCGGATGCCTTCGATATCGCGTGTTCCGGCGTCCTCCACCAGCGTGATGCGCAGGGCGTCGAGCATGCCGTGTTTGGTCGTCACGAATCGGGCGAAGTGGCCCAGCCACTCTCGGAGGGCCTGCCTCGGCGGCAGGTTCGCCAGAAGGATCCCGGCCTGGTCGATGAGGTCTTCGACCTGGGCCTCATATGCGGCGGTGACGAGTTTCTCGCGGGTGGGGAAGTGGCGGTAGAGGGTGCCGATGCCGACTCCTGCCTGCCGGGCCACGGCTTCCAGGGAGAAGGAGCCGCCTCCGCCGGCCAGGGCCGCGCGGGCCGCGTCGAGCAGTGCCTCCCGGTTGCGTGCGGCGCCCGCGCGGCGGCGCCGCGGGGTGGCGGAGACGGACGTCTCCGGAGACTGCGGTAGGTCATCCATAGCGGAGGGTCCTCCGGTTGTGGCATGCTGGCATCAACCGGAGGTTCCTCCGGTTCAGGTTCCATGATCTCACCAGAGAGGGCCTCCGATATGCCCGACCCCACCACACCCGCGCGCCCCGGCAGCTCCTTCACCCTGGCCGGGCGCGAGGTCGCACGTATCGGATACGGCGCGATGCAACTGCCTCGCATGACGGATCCGGACGCGGCGCGCACGGTGCTGCGCCGCGCGTACGAGCTGGGCGTGAACCATTTCGACACCGCGCATTTCTACGGCGACGGCACCGCCAACCGCTATCTCGCCGACACCGTGGGCGCCGAACCGGACGTGGTGGTCGTGACCAAGGTCGGCGCCCGCCCGCCCCGGCGGGGCCCCATGCCGCTGATGCCCGCCCAGCGGCCCGAACAACTGCGTGCGCAAGTACACGACAACTTGCGCAGCCTTTCGCTCGAACGCTTGGACGTGGTCAACATGCGCCGCATCCCGCCCGGGTCGTTCCCGCTCGCCCCGAGCCAGATGGTGAAGTTCGACGACCAGATGGCCGAGCTGATCGCCCTGCGTGACGAGGGCCTGATCGGCCACATCGGGCTGAGCACCGTCAGCGCGGACGAATTACGCACCGCGCTGCCCGCCGGGATTGCCTGTGTACAGAACCAGTACAGCCTGACCTCCCGCAAACAGGAACCCGTCCTGGACCTGGCCCGCGCCGAGGGCATCGCCTGGGTTCCGTACTTTCCGCTGGGTGGCGCCATGCCCGGGTTGGCGAAGGTCACCCATGAGCCCGTGGTCCAGCAGGTCGCGGAAGAGGTGGGTGCCGGCCCTGCCGGGGTCGGCCTGGCCTGGCTGCTGCACCACGCGCCGAATATCCTGCTCATTCCGGGTACGACGTCGATCGCGCACCTCGAACAGAACATCGCCGCGGGCGTGGTCGAACTGGACGCGGAACAGATGGCCCGCCTGAACGCGATCGAGCCTGCCGCCGGGGTGCGGGGGTTCCTCAACCGCCTGCGCCGGCCCTGACACTCCTGGTTTCGCGAGACGACGTCGGGGCCGGCCGGTTCACCACACGGAGGGATGCCGGCTAGCCGGCGAGGAAGTCCGCGATATCGGCGGCGATCCGGTCCGGGTGTTCACCGTTGATCGCGTGGGAGGCGCCCGGATAGACATGGACCGTGCCGTGGCGCAGATTCTCCCGGGCGGTCCGGGCCGCGGCGGCACTGTCGTGCATCGGTGAGTCGCCGGCGATGATCGCCAGCACCGGCAGGTCCAGTGCGCGCAGCCGTTCCGGTGCGATCAGGCCCGGTTGCGGTAATTTCATTGTGTACGTGGACATCCCGGCCTCGATCATCCGGGCGGCCGGGACGTCCTCGACCGGTGCGCCGCCGGCGGTCCAGCTGGTGAAACTGTCCCGCCACGATTTCGGGAACCAGCTCACGCTCGCCGGCAACGACCGCAGGATCAGCTCCGTGGAAAGCCCGGAAAAGGTCTGCACCGGCTCTACCAGGATCAGACTCGCTACCTTCTCGGGGTGATGGACGGCGAGGTTGGCCGCGGTCCAGCCACCGATCGAGAGCCCGACCAGGTGGAAGCCCGGTTCGGGCAGCGCGAGCAGCACCTCGTGCAGCCAGCGAGCCTGGTCGGCGTGGGTTTCGATCGGACGGTCCTGCACGCTCATACCGGGTTCACCCAGCAGGTCCAGCGCGTACACCGGGCGCTGCGCCAGCAGACCCGGCATATTCGCGGCGAATACCGGTGCGCCCGAACGCGTTCCGGGGAGCAGGAGGAACGGTTCCCGGTCGGCGGCCGCGGCGGGCCCGGCGTATCGGTACACGCGGACGATTCCGTAGCCGGTCCGCACGTCCAGAACCCGCTCCGGTTCGGGCATCTCCCGCATCGCCTCGCCGTACGCCGCCAGGTAACGATCCTTGTCGCCGGCCGAGTCGAAATGGCCCACGGGCGAAGTGTCGCGCAGCACGAGCCAGGCCAGCGTCGCCGCGGCGACACCGGCGGTAACGATCAGCAGTGCTCGGCGCGACCGGCGCCGGACGGTCCGCGGGGTACCGATGTCACCATCCGATTCCGTTCGGTCGAGTCCGGCTCGCGCTTCGCCGGTCACCTCTGCGTGAGTAGGCATCGGTCCAGGTACTCCTTCGTTTTCTGATGCAGGACACGGTCTTCCGGTGGCCAGCGGTGCTCCGACTGTTCCATCGCGCGGTACAGGTCGCCGGTGGCGGTGGGCTGGTCCCGGAGCGCGTGCTCTGTGGTCGCCTGCCATTCCCGGCCGAGGCGGCGGCCCGAGGGCGAATCGGGCGGCACCCCGTTCTCCACCAGCAGCAGCGCTCGGACCGCGCACGCCTTCCACGCGAAATAGGTGGTGAGCACCCGCTCGACATCGAGGCCGTCGGGTGCCCGCGCGTCCGCGTTCTCCACACCGGGATGACGCAGCAGTGTGCGGTCGAGGCTCATGGTGGCGGCCACGACCCCTTCCGGGACGCGGGCATCGGGGTGTTCCCGCAAGACCTGTGTCACCGCGGCCAGCACGACCCGCTGACAGCGCAACCGCAACTCGGCGATCTCGAGCAGCCGGACCTGTTCGCTGTAGGTCTCGACCAGCGACTGACCGTCCTGCCGGTCGAGCGCCGCGCCGACCTCGTCGAGCCGCACGCCCGCGCTGGTGAGCAGTTGGATCCGGCGGAGCCGGTCCAGCTGCTCCGGGCCGTAGCGCCGGCGCCCACCGTCGTCGCGATCCGCGACCAGCAGCCCGATGCGGTCGTAGTACTGCAGCGTGCGCACCGTGGTCTCGCACCGCCGCGCGACCTCACCCACGGAGATCCATTCCACTGCGTCCCGACCAGGCATAACAGCGAGCCTGGCATATGACGTCACGTCACCTGCAAGACCCGCGGACGCGTCGACCTGCTACTGGCGGGTCCCACGGCGCGGCGCCCGGTCGACGCCGGAATGGGTTGCCGGTTTCCGCGCCGACCGATGAGTTTCCCGGCGAACTCACGTCATTTATCAGGAGCTACGCAACCGAGGCCGCACAGCTCGGCTTGCCGTCACTGTCCGGACAGGTGCCGGTTTCCGAGCGGGCCTCGCCGATCCCGAGGATGTGATATGTCGGCCGGTGAACCGGATAGTGTGCTGGGACCGTTCTCGTCCCCAATCGCGCAGGCCACGCCGTGGGCGTCGGCAGCGGCGATCCTCGACGCGGCGGAGGTGTTCTGGCTTTCCACCGTGCGCCCGGACGGCCGGCCGCACGTGACACCGTTGCTCGCGGCGTGGAGCCTGGGCGGTATGTGCTTCACCACGGGTGACCGGGAACGTAAGGCGCTCAACCTCGAGCACAATCCGCAGTGCGTACTGACGACCGGCACGAACGCGTTGACCGGCGTGGACGTCGTCATCGAGGGTGTGGCAACCGTTGTGGACGAACGCGCCGAGCGGACACAGGCGGTCGCGGATTTCGAGCGCAAGTACGGAGCGCATCTGACCGATCCCGCGGGCACTTGGTACGGATTGGGCGAGGCGGTCCGCGCCGGCGACGTCCGGCTGTATCGGGTCGCGCCGGCTGTCGGATTCGCGTTCGGCAAACTACCGATCTCCAGCCAGACCCGCTATACGTGGCCGAGCCGATGACGACCGCCTTACCGGACCGGATACAAAGCGCCATAGACGAGTTCGTCGATACCGGTGCCGAAACCGGATTGCAGGTGGCCGTGTATCGGCACGGCGTTCTCGTTGCCGACGCCGTCGCCGGGATCGCCGATACCGCGTCAGAGCGCCGGGTGACGCCGGACACCCCGTTCTTCAGCTTCTCTTCCGGTAAGACCATGACATCGCTCATCGCGCACATGCTCGTCCGGACGGGCGCCTTCGGATACGACACACCGGTCGTCGAATGGTGGCCGGAGTTCGGTGCCCACGGCAAAGAGTCCACCACGCTGCGGCATGTGCTCACGCACTCGGCCGGCGTACCGGCGATGCCGCGCGGTATCGGCCCCGCCGACCTGACCGACTGGACGCGGGTCTGCGCCGCGATCGCCGACGCCGAACCACTGTGGCGCCCCGGTACCGCGACGGGATATCACTCGTTCACCTTCGGCTTCCTGGTCGGCGAGATCGCGCGTCGGGTCACCGGCAAACCGATGCGGCAACTCCTGCGCGAATGGATCGCCGAACCACTGGACCTGGTCGGCGACCTGTATTTCGGCGTGCCACGAACCGACCTGTCCCGCCTGGCGCGGCTGGAAGATGCGATACCGGGCCCGTCCGCCCCGGCGGACAGCGATGGCGTGCTGGCGCCCTGGGAGAGGCAACCGACCGCGGCCATGGGTAACAGCCACGACATTCTGCGAGCGGATATCCCGTCGGTCGGTACCTTCACCGCGCGCGGAATCGCTGCCGCGTATGCCGCCTTCCTCGACGGCCGGCTCATCGATTCCCACCAGCTGGCCGAGGTCACCGCTGTGGCCTTCGAAGGCACCGACCAGGTCTTCGGCAACCCCGCGCGATTGGCTCTGGGCTATCCACTCGGCCGCCTCGGCGCGCGGCCGGATGAGTCACCGACCACCTTCGGCTGGGTCGGCGGCGGCGGCAGTTACGTCTACGCCGATACCGCCACCGGCCTCTCCTTCGCCATGACCAAAACCCGCCTGACCCCACATTTCGACACCGCCCGGCGACTCGCGGACCTGACCACGCGCCTCGTTGCCCGGTCGCCGGCCTGACGAATCAGGCCCCGCGGATGTTCGCAACTCCCGCGGTGGTCGCCCTTACCCGGGCGAGACCCGCGGTGAACAGCCAGTACGCGGCGGCGGTGGTGGCCAGGGCCGGCCAGGCGATCAAGGCGGGGGTGGCGCCGTCGCGCACGGGGGCGCTGAGCTGCTGCTCCCGCACGACGGGTGCAGCTGCGGGTCGCCCTCGGCGCCGCGGACGTAGGCGTACCGGCAGATGTCTTCGTAACGGGCGATCGTGTCCACGAGTTCGGACGACAAAGGGCCCGCATCCGTATCGGATGCGGGCCCTCGCGTTCGCGTGTATCACCTTTCGAGCAGTTTGCGGCGCAAACCCTCGGTGGCGACGACGAGCGCCGGAACCAGCGTCAGGTGGGTGACCGACAGGGCGATCGTGGACGCGGTATCGAAGTCGGCACTCACGGTCATGGCGATGGTGGCGACGGCGATCACCGAACCGATCACCGCGGCCGGGCGCAGCACGCCGATCCATTTGTAGGAGAGCAGCACCGCCGCGCCCAGGCCGATCAGCATCGGGACCACCGTCATCACGATGATCCCGCCGGGCGCCACACTTTTCACCTGACCGGCGTCGGTCATTTCGAACGTCCCGCCGGCCGCCGCACCGATGAGCCAGACGACGAGATTGGCCAGCAGAGCGGCGGCGATCGCGCCGAAGAGGGCGACGGGACGATTCAGTGCGGGGATGCGGGGGGCGGATGCGGTGGTAGTGGTCGCGGTGCTCATGGTGACCTCCTGAAGATGTGAAGTTCTTGTGCGACCATCCTGAAACCTCAATAAATATTTAGGTCAATGGATTCGGATCCAGTTGTGTCGCAGATCACTTCGAGTGGCCTCGGCGCGGCTTCACCACCGGTGGCGAAGTGAGCGGGTCGCGCCGGCCGGAGTGGAACTGATCGTCAAGACCGGGGTTACACCGTGACTGCGAGGCAGGGAGACCACCCTGACGGAATAGCCACCGAAGAGGTAGAGGTTGCACCGGGTTGTGACCGACCCATCCCTGCCCGTGGACGCGCTGTTCGAGCCGTTCGAGGTGAAATCGCTGCATCTGCGTAATCGCTTCGCGATGGCGCCGATGACCCGGATGTTCTCGCCGGACGGTATCCCCACCGGGGAGGTCGCCGAGTACTACCGGCGGCGCGCCGCGGGCGGCGTCGGGCTCATCATCACCGAAGGTACCTATATTCCCGACCCGGCCGCCGGACCCGCCACCTCGGTGCCGCGCCACTACGGGGAGCAAAGCCTCGCCGGCTGGAAAACGGTGGTCGACGCCGTCCACTCAGAGGGCGGGCAGATCATCCCGCAGCTGTGGCATCTCGGTATCAGCCGCGGCGACAAGCCGGAACTGAATCCCGAGGTCGAATCCGTCGGCCCGTCCGGGCTCGGTCTGGACGGCAGCCCGGCCGGCCGGGCACTGACCGCGGCCGATCTCGATACCTTGCGCGACGCCTGGGTGACCGCCGCCGTCAACGCGAAGGCCACCGGATTCGACGGTATCGAATTGCACGGCGCGCACGGCTATCTGCTCGATCAATTCCTCTGGGAGCGAACGAATCTGCGCTCCGACGGCTACGGCGGCTCGCTCGCGGCCCGCGTCCGATTCCCCGCCGAGGTCGTCGCGGCGATCCGCGCAGCCGTCGGACCCGAGCTCGCTATCGTGTACCGGTACTCGCAGTGGAAATCCACTGACTACAACGCGCGCATCGCCGCAACCCCCGATGAACTCGCGCGCGTACTCATCCCGCTCGCAGACGCGGGTGTCGATGTGCTGCACCCGTCCACCCGCAGGCACTGGGAACCCGCCTTCCCCGAATTGTCCGGTGTGGACGGCGAGCTGGGACTGGCCGGCTGGACCAAGAAGATCACCGGACTCCCGGCGATCACCGTCGGCTCCGTCGGCCTCGACAAGGTGTTCACCACCACGTTCACCGGCAAGGGCGATTCGAACGTCGCCGGGATCGACCGGCTGCTGGAGCAGCACGCGCGGGGCGAATTCGATCTCGTCGCGGTCGGCCGCGCCCTGCTCGCCGACCCCGAATGGGTCCGCAAGCTCCGCGAAGGCCGCAGCGACGAACATATCCCCTACCGCCAGGAGCACCAGCGAACATTGGCATAGAACGCACGCGCCACACCCCGCTCGCCGTCCTCGATCCCGACACAGCGGAGGCCGCGCTGCGCCGAGGATACAGGCCGATGGGCGCGTCCGTGAGACTGCCGGTAGAGGGCGGGGAGACCGGCTAGGTCCCGGATTCGATGCTGCGGCCGCCGAGGTGTTCGGCGAAGTGGCGTTCGACGGCCTGGTAGAGCCGGAACCGGTTCTCCGGGTTCTCGAAGCCGTGGCCCTCGTCCTCGGCGACCAGGTATTCGACCGGGACGCCGCGTTCGCGGAGCCGGGCGACGATATTGTCGGATTCGGCCTGGACGACGCGGACATCGTTGGCGCCCTGGGCAACCAGCAGCGGCGTGCGGATCTTGCCGACCATGGTGATCGGGGAACGGGTGAGCATATCGGCTTCCTGCTCCGGGATTTCCGGGTCGCCGACGTAGCGGTACCAGTTGTTGACGTTGTAGGCCCGGGTGAACGGCGGCAGGGTGCGCAGGAAGTTGGCGAGGTCGGAGATGCCGACATAGTCGACGGCGGCGGCGAAACGGTCCGGGGTGACGGTGATGCCGACGAGGGCGGCGTATCCGCCGTAGGAGCCGCCGTAGATGCCGATTCGGTCGGGATCGGCGTAGCCGCGGTCCACGGCCCAGTCGACGGCGTCGATCAGGTCGTCGTGCATCGCGCGCGCGAATTCGCCGATAGCGGCCGTGACGTGGCGTTTCCCGTAGCCGAGCGAACCGCGGAAGTTCACCTGCAGTACCGCGTAGCCGCGGTTGGCGAGGAACTGCACGTCCGGGCTGAAGCCCCAGGAGTCGTGGTACCAGGGCCCGCCGTGCACCAGGAGCACCATGGGAAGGTTTCGCGGCGCGACCCCGACCGGCAGGGTCAGGAAACCGTGCAGCGGTAGCCCGTCGCGAGCCGGGAAATCGACCGGTTCCATGGGGGCCATGGTGTTCGGGTCGCGATCCGGGAAGGAACGGAACAACAACCGGGCCTCGCCGGTGGTGTGGTCGTAGAACCAGGTGACGCCGGGGTCGCGGTCGTGGCTGAAGGTCACGACCCAGCGTTGTCCCGCATCGTCGCAGGACAGGGTGCCCAGCACGCCGTCGGAGAGTTTCCGCAGTTGCGCGTAGACCTGCGCGAACCGGGGATCGACGACTTCGATATGCGGACGCGCGGCGACGAAACGGGCGGCAAGGACCTCGCCGGTGTGCCGATGCCGGTAAACCGGGGGCGGCAGCACGCCCGGCAGCATCATGCCGCTGATATCGAGGTCGTGCCCGTCGGCGGCGGCGACGACTGTTTCCGCGCCGGTCGCGCGGTCGATGCGGACGAGCCGCAGTTCGTCGCCGTCTTGGAAGGAGCCTACGAGCAGGCCTTTCCCGTCCGCGGTGACCTCCTGCGGCTGCACGCCCATCGGGTGTTCCGCGCCGCCCAGCCGGCGCAGCAGCCGCGTGTCGCCGGTGGCGGCGTCGATCGCGGAGATCTCGAGGGCGCCGTCGGCGGCGAGGACGGTCCGGAAGACGGGCTCGCCGCGGCGGTCGAGCAGGACGGCGGATGTCGGGTCGTCCTGCTCGCGGTGCAGGGTGATCTCGCCGGTGGCGACGTCGATCCGGAAGATATCGAAGAACAGCGGGCGCCGGTTCATCGTGACCAGCACGGTGCCGGGAACCGACGGCAACTGCTCCGCACCCACCACCCGCGACCCCGGATCCATCGGGGTCAGATCGACGGCGGGCGCGTCCGGGTCGGCGAGGTCGACGCGGTAGAGATGCCAGTCCTCGTTGCCGTCGGTGTCCTGCAGGTAGAGCAACCAGCGAGGATCGTCGGTCCACAAATAGGTGGTGATACCGCGGCGGGTGTCCCGGGTGACGGGGATGGCCTCGTCGTGGGTCCGGTCGATATCGCGAACCCAGACGTTGCGCCGGCCGCGATATGGGGCGAGGTAGGCGAGGCGGGTGCCGTCCGGGGAGATCGAGGGATTCGCGAACTCGGGGTCGGCGAAGAACGTCTCGATATCGATCAGCTCGGGCCGCTGGTCGGCCGGTTGTCCGGTCATGGTCGGTCTCCGCTCGTCTCCGGTAGTCGCTGACGTTTCGATCGAACACTGTGCCGTCGCGGCACAGTCAAGCGTGCCGTCGTCAGCCGAGTGCCTGCGCTCCGATAACCGACAGCATCTGGAGCTTGTCGTAGCTCTCGCTGCCGGGAACGGCGGTGTAGACGAGCAGCGCGTGCGCCTGGCCGGGATCGACGAGCCGCTGGCAGTTCAGTTCGAGGGCCCCGACCTCGGGGTGCACGAAATGCTTGACCTCGCGCGGGCGGATCCCGATCTCGTGCCGGTCCCAGACTCGGCGGAACTCTTCGCTCCGGACCAAGAGCAGGTCGGCGAGTTCCGCGGCGCGGGAATCCGGGCCGCGCAGGGTGAGGACTTCACGCAGTCCCGCGGCATACATCCGGGTGAGAAACGTGTGTTCTTCCGGGGCGTAGAGCTGCCGGGAGGCGGGGTCGGTGAACCAGCGGTAGCCGATGCTGCGGGCGGGGCCGGTGTAGCGGGTCAGGTCGCCGGTGAGTGCGATCCCCAGCGGCGACTGCCGCAGGGTTTCGCCGAGTTCGGTGACGATCTCCGCCGGTGTGTCGTGCAGGCGGTCGAGCACGCGCAGCAGGCCCGGGCTGATGTGCTCGCTGAGAATTCCCCGCGCCGGTGGGTTGTGCCCGGCGAGCCGGAACAGGTGGTCGCGCTCGTCGAGGGAAAGGTGCAGACCCTGAGCGATGGATACGAGCATCTGCGGTGACGGTTGCGGACCGCGTTCCCGCTCGAGCCGGGAGTAGTAGTCGGCCGACATATGACACAGCGCCGCGACCTCCTCGCGCCGCAGCCCATCGGTGCGGCGGCGAGGGCCGCGCGGGAGACCGACATCCTCGGGTTGCAGTGCCGCCCGGCGATTGCGGAGAAACTCCGCCAGCCCGCTGCGATCGATCACGGCGCTCCTTCCGCTCGGTGTGGTGCCTCGTTTCTACCGCCCGCGACCGGCGGTATCCACGGACTGCCGATCCCCTGCTCCGCATCGCGGCACGACCCGCCGAGCCTGTGATCGGGAGGTCCTGGATATGGCATTCGCGCTGGCCCAGGCTTATGGCAGACCCGGCGCGACAGCCGGCGAATCACCCGGGCGAAGCCGGCGCGCCACCGACCACATCGATATGAGGAGCAGACAATGCCACGTCGACCCATCGATATCACCGTGCCCGATCTGTCCGGGAAACGCGCACTCGTCACCGGCGCCAGCGACGGGATGGGGGCGGTGCTGGCCGCGCGACTGGCCGCGGCCGGCGCGGAGGTGATCATGCCCGTCCGCAATCCCCGCAAAGGCGAGGACGCGGCCGCCCGGATCCTGGCGAACCACCCGAATGCGCGGCTCGACCTGCGCAGTCTCGACCTCTCCTCGCTGGCGTCGGTCGCGGCGCTCGGCACAACGCTCCGCGAGGAGGGTCAGCCCATCCACATACTCGTCAACAATGCCGGTGTGATGACCCCGCCGAACCGGCAGACCACCGCCGATGGGTTCGAGCTGCAGTTCGGCACCAACCACCTCGGCCATTTCGCGCTCGTCGGGCAGTTGCTTCCGCTGCTGCGCGCCGGCCGGGCCCGGGTGACCTCGCAGATCAGCATCGCCGCGCGGCGCGGCGCGATCAACTGGGACGATCTGAACTGGGAGCGCGACTACAACGGCGACCGCGCCTACAGCCAGTCGAAGATCGCCTTCGGCCTGTTCGGTCTCGAACTGGACCGCCGCAGCAGGGCCCACGGGTGGGGTATCACCAGCAACGTGTCCCACCCCGGTGTCGCCCCCACCAGTCTCCTGGCCGCCCGCCCTGAGCTCGGGCGCACCAGCGACACCCCGCGGGTCCGCCTGATCCGGGCACTGTCGTCCCGCGGCATCCTGCTGGGCACCGTCGAAACCGCTCCCTTGCCCGCCCTCATGGCCGCGACCGACCCCACCGCTGAAGCCGGACGGCTCTACGGACCCAGCGGCCCCGGGCATCTCGGCGGCGCGCCCGCCGAACAAAAGCTCTACCCACCGCTGCGCAGCGCCGCGGAGGCGGCCCGGATCTGGGAGGTTTCCGAGCAGCTCACCCAGACCACCTTCGCCACCACCTGAGTCCGGCCCGCACCCACCGCGCACGCGCCACCAGCTCCGGATTTCGACCGACCGTCCCCCATCGACGCCGGACCACACCGGCGTCCGTGCGCACCTCGCAGCAGTGGCGATCAGGCGGAGCGCGGTGACCGGTGGCCCACCGCCACAGCCTCATCCAGCGCGGCAAGCGGGTCGTGGGACAGGCGCGCGACCGGAATACCCGTCTCCCGGTGCAGTGCCTCGAGCAGGCTGCCCCGGGTGGCGTAACCGGCCGAGTGGGCCGCGACCGTGAGCGTATCCCCGCCCCGGAGCCGGCCGATCGCGATATTGAGCCGGGCCCGCGCCCGCCACCGGGTGAATGTCAGGCCCGTCTCGACCTGGAAGAGCCGTTGTACGTGCCGGACGCTGATATGTCGTCGCGCCGCCAGTTCGTCGAGCGTCCGGCTCGATCCGGCGGTTTCGTGCGCGATCGCCCGCGCGACCGGATGCGACGGCCACGGCAGCGGGAAGTACTGCGTGCTCAGCGACCGCAACAGGTTGTCCAGCGCGCCGCGGAACGGCCTGATCTGCTCGGTGGTCGCGGGGCCGGCGGCGAGGATCGTGGTCATCAGCTCTGTCACCGCGGGGACGACGCCGAGCCGCCGGACCCGCTCCTGCGGCCGGGTAGCGGGCGGCAGCATCGGCCCCAGCGTCACCCCACCCGCGGACAGCCGGGCCGAATGCGGCACCCGCGGTGCCAGCCACAGGTTCTCCCGCGCGTACAGGCGGATCCGTTCCCCGTCGGCGACGGGCTTCCCGCCGTTCTAGTCGCTGTCTTCACCGCCGCCGTGGCGCTGGCCGGTTGCTCCGCATCCGGACCGGCCGAAGACGCCGGCCCGGCCCGGATCGTGCACACCGACCAAGGCGACGTGAGCGTCCCCGCCGACCCTCAGCGGGTCGTGGTCTTGAACTACGCCCTGGCCGGATACCTCTACGACCTCGACGTTCCCGTTGTCGCGACCGTCTCCGAGGACTCCGACAAACCGGGCGCGTTCTCCGGGTTCTGGAAGGACGAGGCCGCCGCGGACAAGACCGGACTGCTTCCGTGGAGCACCGATGGTTTCGACTACGAGGCGATCCTCGCGGCCGAACCCGACCTGATCGTCGCGGGCGGGTTCGGTCTGCCGTACCCGCTGGCCGCCAAGGGCTACGACCGGCTCAGCGCCATCGCGCCCACGGTCCTGGTGAGCAATACGCTGGCCACCTGGCGGGAACAGTTCGGTTTCCTGGCGAAGGACGTCTTCGGCAAACCGGATATCTACGACAAGTCCGTCGCCGAGTACGACAAGCGGGTCACCGAGGTGAAGCAGGCGATCACCCCGCCGCCGGGCCCGGTCGCGTATCTGACGATCACCGCGGACAACAGCCCGTACCTGCTGTTCGAGAACATGGGCCTACCACAGACGCTCGCCGCGGTGGGATTGCAGCCTGCCCCGCTGGTCCAGCAGAACGGCCTGCAGCCGTACAAGCCGGGCGGCGATATGGCGGAGCTGTCCACGGAACAGGTCGGTCGGCTGGTGACGACGCCGACGGTGTTCATAGCCGGGTTCAACGCCGACACCACGGATGTCGCGACCCTGTCGAAGCAGCCGGTGTACGCGAAACTTCCGGCGTTCGCCGGTGGTCATGCCTACGACCTGCCCTATTGGACCGTTCGCGGCGACTACGACGAGGCGATGGCACTGCTGGACCTCGTCGAGAAGCAGTTCTCCTAGGCACCCACGGTTCTTCCGGCGATGACAGCAGCCCCACCGGAGCCGGTGGACGCCCCACCCGGCCGGACCGCGCGCCGGGTGGGCTGGCTCGTGCTGTCGGTGCTCGTGCTGGTGGGCGCGGTGGTGGCAAGTATCGCGGTGGGTTCGGCGAACCTGCCGCTGCGCACGGTGTGGGACGCGCTGACCGCACCGGACGGCAGTATCGATCATCTGACGGTCCGCGCGCTGCGCGTTCCGCGGACAATTCTCGGTGTGCTGGTCGGCGCGGCGCTGGGGGTGGCGGGGCACTCATCCAGGGCCTGACCCGTAACCCGCTGGCGGACCCGGGGATTCTCGGCGTGAACGGCGGAGCCGGGTTCGCGATCGTGCTGGGTGTGGCGATATTCGGCGTGACCAGGATCGAGCAGTACCTGTGGTTCGGCTTCGCGGGCGCGGTGCTGGCCGCCGCGCTCGTGTACGGGATCGCCGCGCGGGCGCCCGGCGGGGCGAATCCGCTGCGGTTGACGCTCGTCGGGGTCGCGCTGGGCGCCGTACTCACCGGCGCCACCAAATCGATGGCGTTACTCGATCCGGAAACCTTCGACCGGATGCGGTTCTGGGACGCGGGCACGCTCGCCGACCGGCCCGCCGGCACCGTCGAGATGATCTGGCCCTTCATCGCCGCCGGGCTGGTACTGGCGTTCGCGTGCGCCCGGTCGCTCAATGCGCTCGCGCTGGGCGATGAGCTGGCCGCGGCGGTCGGGGTGCGGGTCGTGCCGGTCCGTTTGGTCGCGGTCGTGGCGGTGACCCTGCTGTGCGGAGCGGCGACCGCCGCGGCGGGGCCAATCGTGTTCATCGGGTTGATGATTCCGCACGCTGTCCGCTGGGTCACCGGACCCGACCAGCGCTGGATCATGGCGTTCACATTCGTCTCGGCGCCCGTCCTCGTCCTGGTCTCCGATGTCCTCGGGCGGCTGATCATCCGGCCGGCCGAACTTCAGGTGGGGGTCGTGACGGCCTTCCTCGGTGCGCCCATCCTGATCGCATTGATCCGGCGCAGCAGAGTGGGCACGTCATGAGCGGTGTTCTCGTACTGCGCGCCGGATCGTTCAGCCGCCGCACCACCACCCGGGCGCTCGTCGCCGGCCTGCTCCTCACCCTCACGCTGGCGGCCTGTTTGCTGGCGGCGCTGATGCTCGGCACCCGCACCCTGGCGCCCGGCGATGTGTTCGCCGCGCTGGGCCCGGCCGCAAACCCGGCCGACCGGCTCGTCGTACTGGAATGGCGGGCGCCACGAGCCGTGGCCGCCGCCCTGTTCGGTGCCTGCCTCGGGCTGAGTGGAGCGATCTTCCAATCCCTGACCCGCAATCCGCTGGGCAGCCCGGATGTGATCGGCTTGAACACCGGCGCCTACACCGGTGTGGTGTGCGCGCTGACGGTGGGCGCCACCGGTTTCGCCGCCCAGGCCGCGGGGGCGATATTCGGCGGCCTCGGTGCCGTCGTGATCGTCTATCTGTTCTCGTTCCGGCAAGGGGTGCTGGGGATCCGGCTCATCATCGTCGGTATCGCGGTCAGTGCCATGCTGTCGTCGGTCAATACCTGGTTCGGCGTGAAGGCCGACCTCGACGTCGCGCTGCAGCTGGCGGTCTGGGGCGCCGGAACCTGTCCGGTGTGGGATGGCCGCCGGTATTGCTCTCGGGCGCAGCCGCTTTCGTGCTCATGCTCATGGGACCGGCCGCCGGCCGCCGCATGCGGCAACTCGAGCTCGGTGACGAGGCCGCGGCAATGCTGGGGGTCGCGGTCGAACGCAGCAAGGTGGGGTTACTCGTCCTCGGCAGCGTGCTCACCGCCCTCGTTACCGCAGTGACCGGGCCCGTCGCCTTCATCGCGCTCGCCGCCCCGCAGATCGCGGGCAGGCTCACCGGACGCGGTTCCGCGGCCGACCTGCCCGGCGCCGCGCTCACCGGCGCGGTACTCATGTCGGCGGCGGATCTACTGGCGCAGCACGCGATTGCCGGGGTGAACCTCCCGGTCGGCGCTGTCACAGTCTGCCTCGGCGGCGCGTACCTGGTCTGGTTGCTGATCCGCGAAACCCGCCGCCGGTGACCACCACGACGCACCGCGACCGAGTTGCGCCCCCTACACATTCACGCCGACAAGATGCTGATAGTCCACGTTCCTGGCAACCAATTCGTCATGCGTACCGGTATCGGCGATACGCCCCTCTCGGAGAAATACAACGGTCTCCGCCTCCCGGATCGTCGATAAACGGTGGGCGATGACCAGCAAGGCGCATTCCTTCCGCACAGCTTGGATGGTCGCGTTCAGCGCCTTCTCTGTTTCGGCGTCGAGCATCGCTGTCGGCTCGTCGAGCATCATCAGGACGGGACGTCGTACCAGTGCCCGCGCCAACGCCACCCGCTGCCGTTCGCCTCCGGAAAGGAGCACACCGTGTTCACCCACCGAGGTATCGAGCCCCTGCGGCAGGCGTCCGACGAGATCCGCGAGGCCGGCGAGCTCGACGGCTCGGTGCAGATCGTCCTCGGCCAGGCCCGGCTGCCGGTAGGTCAGATTGTCTCGCAGGCTGCCGAACAACACTGGCGCGTGCTGTTCCAGCAAGCTGACTTCGGAACGCCATTCCCGGCGAGTGCGATCGACGAAAGACCGGCCCGCCAGCAAGATATCGCCTTCGTCCGGTTCATAGAACCTGCTCACCAACGAGAAGATCGTGGATTTCCCCGCGCCGGAACGTCCTACCAGGGCCACGTGCCCGCGGGCCGGCACCGAAAAGGTGACACCGCCGAGAATTTCTCGCTCACCGTAGGCGAAGTGCACATCGCGAAACTCGAGCGCGACCGGCTCGTCTCTCGCCGGCTCGTCGATATCGGCGTCCGCGGATATTCGAACCGGCGCGACATCCTTGTGCCCGATCTCGTCCCGG
Source organism: Nocardia carnea (assembly GCF_029869215.1). GTDB lineage: Bacteria > Actinomycetota > Actinomycetes > Mycobacteriales > Mycobacteriaceae > Nocardia > Nocardia carnea_B. The sequence continues at coordinate 11,515 of NZ_JARWPM010000347.1, read as the reverse complement.
TCCTCCGTCGGTAACGCGAGAGTCGACTCGATGCGGTTCATGGCACCCAGCGCTTGCTGAAGCGCAACGGAGCCATTGAAAAGATCACCGACCGGGATCAGCAGATTCATCGCGAGCAGCATCATCACCACCAGACTGCTCAACGTCATCTCACCGTTCGCCACCCGGACACCTCCGACCAGCAGCGAAACCACAAAGGAACCGGTTACGGCGAGGTGCATCGCGGGATTTCCCAGCGCTCGCAGCCCAGCCGCTCGAATCCCCACCGCGAACGCCTTGCCGGACAGTTCGGCCAGCCGCTCCTGTTCGCGATCCTCGGCGTTGTTCACCTTGACGGTCCGCACTCCGGTGAGCGCGCGTTCGATATCCGCGGAAAGCGCTCCGACGCTCTCCTGCAATTGCGTCGAGGCCGTCTCGATTCTCGTCATCACCAGCAACATCGCACCCGCGGCGACACCGACGGTCACGATCACGATCGAGAACAACAGCCAATCGAGGTAGATCATGATCGCGACGGTCCCCACCAGGGTCAATGCCCCCGTCAGCAATTGGACGAGACTGGTGCCGACTACGTTCCGGATCACGGTCGGATCGACGGTCACACGGGAAATCAGATCTCCGGTCCGCAGCGCATCGAGTGTGGGAACGCTCAGCCTCAGCAAGTGCCCGGTCAGCCGATTGCGGACAGCCACGAGCACGGATTCACCGGTGCGCTCGAGGACGTAGAGCCCGCAGGTATCAGTGACAGCATGGAGTAGATAAGCACCGATCAGCGCCGCCAGTGACCAGGCGAGCGTCTCCCCCGAAGCCGCATCCCGGACGACCCGCCCGGCCAGCAACGGTTGCACCAGCGACAAGGCCGTGCCGGCGAGAAGCAGTACCGTCGCTCCCGCGAGCGCTTTCCGATGTGGCGCGATCAGCGCGAGCAAGGCACCGACCCTGCCCGGCCACGAATCGCCTTGCCGGGCTTCGTACGAAAGGGCGCGTGGCGATCGGTGAGAGCTCACAAACCCAGGCTAATGCGGTCGGTCGAGGCTCCCGGTACGGTTGCTATCGCCTCCCGATCACGGTGCGGTGTTCCTGCTGAAAGACCTGGAAGTAATAGATGAGTTCTACCGCCGAAAAACTCGCCGACCTGCGAAAGAAGCTCGAGATCGCGCAGGAACCGGCCGGCGAGGCGGGGGCCGCCAAGCGGGCGCGTAAGGGGATTCCGTCCGCTCGGGACCGGATCGAGATGCTGCTGGATCCGGGCACCTTTGTCGAGATCGGTGCTCTCGTGCGCAACCCGGCCGATAAGGACGCGCTCTACGGTGACGGTGTGGTCACCGGGCGCGGACTGGTGGACGGGCGGCCGGTGGCCGTGTTCTCCCACGATCAGACCGTGTACGGCGGGACCATCGGGGAGATGTTCGGCCGTAAGGTCGCCGCGATCATGGATCTGGCGGGGAAGATGGGCTGCCCGCTGGTGGGTATCAACGATTCCGGTGGCGCCCGGGTGCAGGAGGCCGTGACGTCGCTGCGCTGGTACGGCGAACTCGCGACCATGATGGAACCGTTGTCCGGTGCGGTGCCGATGGTTTCGCTCATCCTGGGCAACTGCGCGGCGGGCGCGGTGTACCAGCCGATCTGCACCGACGTCGTGGTCGCCACCGAGAGCGCGCATATGTTCGTCACCGGGCCCAAGATCCTGGAAGACGCCATCGGCGAGAAAGTGGATATGGAGGAGCTGGGCGGGGCCTACAACCAGGCCGCCTACGGCAATATCCACCACATCGCCAAGGACGAGGCGGCCGCGTTCGCGTGGGTCCGCAACTATCTGAGCTACCTGCCGTCGAGCGCGACCGAACTTCCGCCGGTGGTGAATCCGGGCCTGGAGCCGGAAGTCACCGAATCGGACCTGTCGCTGAATACGCTGATCCCCGACTCCGACAACGCCGTCTACGATATGCACGACGTACTGCTGCGGATCTTCGACGACGGCGAATTCCACGAAATCGGCGGCGCCGCGACCACGAACCTCATCACCGGGTTCGCCCGCGTGGACGGCCGCCCGGTGGGGGTGGTCGCCAACCAGCCGACCGTGCTGGCGGGCGCGCTCGACGCCAAGGCCGGTGACAAGGCCGCGCATTTCATCCACATCTGCAACGCCTTCGAGATTCCGCTCGTCCTGGTGGTCGATACCCCCGGCTTCCTGCCCGGTGTCGAACAGGAGAAACAGGGCGTCATCAAACGCGGCGGCCGATTCCTGTTCGCCTATGTGGAGGCGACCGTCCCGAAGGTGACGGTCGTGGTCCGTAAGGCCTACGGCGGCGGCTGGGCCGTCATGGGCGCCAAAGCCCTCGGCTGCGATGTGTATCTGGCCTGGCCCACGGCACGGATCGCGGTGATGGGCGCCGAAAGCGCGGTCGGGCTGACCCAGCGCAAAATCCTCGACGCCACCCCCGAGGAGCAGCGCGCCGGACTGCGTCAGCAGATGGTCGACTTCTACAACGCCACCGTCGCGACCCCGTGGATCGCGGCCGAACGCGGCTATATCGACGCGGTGATCGAACCGTCGGCCACCCGCCTCGAACTCCGGCGAGCGCTGCATCTGCTGCGCGACAAGAAGGTCATCCGCTACCCGCGCAAGCACCACCTGCTGCCGCTGTAGTCCGGTTCCGCCGCCGGGCGCGACGACACGCTGCCGATGCTCACCGGTACCCGGTTGACTACGGTGGTCAGCGCGGCCCGGTCCGCCGCCGGCTGCTGGGTCGCGCCGGTGTGGTCGCGGATCCGCACAAGGCCTGGGCGGCCTCGACACACCGGAACCCGGCCGTAGACGGCCGGGTTCCGGGCGCGCGGAGCGGCGCCGGTGTTCCGGAGGTTCCGGAACACGAGGCGCCCCCTGGATGATGTGCTGTTACTGCGGGCTTTCCGGTCGGCGTCCTTACCGGGACGCGGCCGAGCCCGACTGTTCGGCCTCGCGGATCGGCGCGCCGACCTGGTGCAGGTGCCGCAACGCCTCGCGGTAGGAGGTGATCAGCCCGGTCTCGTGGTAGGGCACACCGATTTCGGCACAGTAGTCACGCACGATCACTTGCGCGTGCCGCAGATTCGGGGTCGGCATACTCGGGAACAGATGGTGTTCGATCTGATAGTTGAGCCCGCCGAGGGCGAAATCGGTCAGCACACCGCCCCGGACGTTGCGGGAGGTCAGCACCTGCCGGCGGAGGTAATCCGGGCGGTCGTCGCCGGTGAGGGTCGGCATGCCCTTGTGGTTCGGCGCGAAGATACAACCCATGTACACACCGAACAGCGCCTGATGGACGACGAAGAACGCGATGGCCTTGTCCGCGGGCAACACCGCGAACAAGGCGGCCAGATAGGCCGCGAAGTGACCGACGAGCAGCGCGCCCTCGAGCACCCGGTGTTCGATCGCCCGGTTTCTGAGCGCACGCAGCCCTGCCACGTGCAGATTCAGGCCCTCCAGCAGCAAAAGCGGGAAGAACAGGAACGCCTGCATCCTTCCGACCAGACGGGCCAGGCCCCGGCTGTCCCGCGCCTGCCGTTGTGACCAGACGAGAATATCGGGTGCGACATCCGGGTCGAGTTCCTCGTGGTTCGGATTGGCGTGATGGCGCGTGTGCTTGTCCTGCCACCAGCCGTACCCGAGTCCGATTCCGGCGTTGCCGGCGATCCGGCCCACAATCGCCGCCGGCCGCCGCAGCCGGAAGACCTGGCGGTGCGCGACATCGTGCATGAGCAGCGCGACCTGAGCGAACGTCACGGCCATGAACGCGGCGATCAGCAGCGTCCACCACGAGTCGCCGACCAGGAAGAACGCCACCCAGCCCGCCACGAACGCGGCCCCGGCCAGGCCGAGCCGAACGGCGTAGTAGACCGGGCGCCGATCCATCAGTCCGGCGGCGGAGACCCGGCGCAACAGACGGGCATAATCACCGCCCGCGCCGCGCCGTGGGGACCGGGGTGGGGACTGTGGAACCAGGGTAGGTGTCGCCATAAATCTTCCTGAGAGTTGGGCCGGGAACCCACCTCCGCCCGTGTCGACGACGACCGATCACTCCGGATCGGAGGCCGAATCCGGCGAGATTCGCTCGGCGCGCTGGGGCGGGTGACGAATTCGATACCCCGAAGCTATCGGGCCAGTTCTCGTCCCGGGTAATCCCCCGGTATGGCCCGGGATAGCACTCAGGGGTGATTTCCGGCCGGTCCGGCTTCCCGACGGCGTTCCTCAGTCACCGCGGACGAGCCAGCCGGGCATGGGCACCGGGCGTGAACCGTCGCGTAACGAGCGCGCACCGGCGACGCCGACCAGTGATGCGGCGACCGCGGGCCGGGCCGGAATCAGCGGCGACTCGCCATCCTCGACGCACGCACGGAACCCCGTGAGTATCCGGACAGTTCCTTCCGCTGCCGGCTCGGCCACCACGCCGTCGGGCAGCGACAGCCGCTCTGGCATCCGTTCCTCGTCCCGCACGATTCCCGCGGGCTCGGTCCAGGCTTCCTTACGCACGCGCACCGACCAGGCCCGCGAACCCGGCGCGCGCACCGATTCGGCCAGCCCCTCGGTACCGCGTACCGACAGCCAGCTCCAGTGGCTGTCCGGTTCGCCCTGGAGGAAGCCGTGCCGGGTGATCGCGAGTCCGCCGCCACCGAGCCGGACCACCAGCGCCACCGCCGCGGGCCGGGCGGTGGCATCGATCGGGAAAGCAGTCACTTCGACCGGCAGCTCACCGGTGAGGGCGATCACCGGCGAAAGCGTATGGGTGCAGTACGCGGTCGGGGCGATACGTCCGCGCCAGTGGCCGGGATCGCCGATCAGTGCGCTGACACCGTCCGGGGACATCCCGTGCAGATAGTCTGCTTCGATCAGGGTGACCCGCCCGATCTCCCCGCTGCCGACGATATGTCCGATGAGCCGCGTATGCGGGTGGAACACATAGTTCTCGGCGAACGAGTAAGTGGCTGCGGAACGCCGCTCCGCGTCGAGCAGCGCCCGCGCCTGCTCCTCATCGGCACACGCCGCGGCCTCGGAGAGCACATGCACGCCGCGTTCCAGAAAGGCGATCGCGAGCGGCGCGTGCTCGTCGAAATCGTTGGCGAGCACCACCGCGTCGAGATCCGCATCCAGCAGTTCGCTCCAGTTCTCGACCGGATCCACCCCGGGCAGTGACGCCGCGGCCTCGGCCCGCCGGGCGGGATCGCGATCGCACGCCGCCACCACCTCCATCCCCAGCCGGCGGCACCACGTCGCCAGATACAAACCCATTCCCAGCCCGACCACACCTACCCGCACGGCGGCATCTTCGACCGTCACCGGCATCCCGGTCAACCGAGTTTCCGGCGCCGCCTCATCCGGGGCAACCCTCGCTCGCGGTCTGCCGTTCGCCCTGTTCCCGCCGTAGAATCGCTATATCACCAGCGCATCGGACCGGCCACCTGGAAGGCAGGTACACCAATGACGCATCACCAAGATCCCCTGGCCGCCGGTATGCACACCGCGCATATCTGGCTTCGTGCCGTCGCCGACGACCTCGGCACCGACGATCTCACCTTCGCCCTGCGTGCGCTGCGCGCCTGGATGCATACCGTCCGGGACCGGATCGGCGTCGCCAATTCCGCGCATCTCACGGCTCAGCTCCCCGATTTTCTCCGCGGTATCTGGTACGAGGGCTGGGTGCCCAGCCGAGTGCCCGGAGCCCACGGTGTCGCGGAATTCACCGATGAGTTCGCCGAACGCGCGGGCATCCCGGTGGGTGACGTCTCCTTCACCGCGGGCTGTGTCACCTCCGCGTTGGATCGGATGATGTCGCCCGGCCAGATGAACCATATCTTCGCGGTGTTCCCGGATCGCCTGGGCAGCGTGCTACGGGGCGAGGAGTCGATGGCCGGAGCCTGAGTCGCGCGAAACGCGTTCACATCACCGAAGAGCTCCTGCACGGAACCACGGCCGCAGCAGGTTCTCCTCGGTGGACGGGCCCGCCTGCCATTCGGCGATCCACGGGCCCGTGCCCTCGCTCGCGTCGATCACGCCCTCCTCCACGTGCTGGTAGCGGCCGTCGAGCACACCGCGGCTCAGCCGCCTGTCCTCGTCGTCGGTGTTCTCCCACAGCCCCTCGAACAACTCACGCACCCGGATCCGCGCCTGCCGGCAGAACACGTCGGCGAGTTCCGCGGCAGCCGCCCCTTCGGACGTGCCGTTGCCGCGCTCGGCCTGCGCGCGCACACAGGCCGCCGACATGGCGAACAGTTCCGCGCCGATATCGACGATGCGCCCCAGGAACACCTGCCGGTACTCCAGCTTGGCCTGCCAGCGCGCCATACCGTACATCAGCGCACGAGCCTGTTTACGTGCCATCCGTTCGACGAAGCGCATATGCGTTGCCAGCGAACCGAACTCGCCGAACGAGGCCGGTGCCGTGCCCGGGCCGACGGCCAGTTGCGGGAACCATCTGGCGTAGAAACCGCCGGCGCCCACGGCCGCTTTCGCCTTCGCCTTGAACTCCGCGTGCCGGTCGACCAGCGCGCCGGCGGCGGACATATGCGCATCGGCCATCTCCCGGGCGATGAGCAGCCGCATGATCTCACTGGAGCCTTCGAAAATCCGGTTGATCCGCAGATCGCGCACGAGCTGTTCGGCCCCGACCGCGCGTTCGCCCCGGGCCCGCAGCGACGCCGCCGTCTCGTAGCCGCGACCGCCGCGGATCTGCACGAGTTCGTCGGCGATCCGGCAACTCATCTCCGACGCCCACAGCTTGGCCAGCGCCGCCTCGATGCGGATATCGTTGCGGTTCTCGTCGCACATGGTCGCGGAGAGGTCGAGAACCGCTTCCAGTGCGTAGGTGGTCGCGGCGATGAACGATACTTTGGCGCCCACCGCGGCATGCTCGCCGACCGGCCGCCCCCACTGCACGCGGGCACCACACCATTCGCGGGCGATCTTCAACGACCATTTACCGGCCGCGGTGCACATCGCCGGAATCGCGAGCCGGCCGGCGTTGAGCGTGGTGAACGCGATCTTCAGGCCATCACCCTCCCGGCCGATCAGGTTCTCGGCGGGAACCCGCACCTTGTACAGGCGGGTGACACCGTTCTCGATACCGCGCAGGCCCATGAAGGAATTGCGCCGCTCCACGGTGATCCCCGGACTGTCCGCCTCGACGACGAAAGCGGAAACACCACCGCGGTGTCCTTCGCTCGCGGGCACCCGAGCCATCACCACGAGTAGTTCCGCGACCACTCCATTGGTGGTCCACAGTTTGACCCCGTCGATCTCGTAGGCCGCGCCGTCGGCGGTGGGGGTCGCGGTGCTGGCCAGCCGGGCCGGATCGGAGCCGACATCGGGTTCGGTGAGCAGGAACGCGCTCACCGCGCCCCGCGCGCAGCGCGGCAGGAACCGCTCCTTCTGCTCCGGCGTGCCGGCCAGTTTCAGCGGTTCGGGCACCCCGATCGACTGGTGCGCGGACAACAGCACGCCCAGGCTGGGGTGCGCCGAGGCGATCAGCATCAACGCCTTGTTGTAGCCGACCTGGGACAGGCCCTGGCCACCGTATTCCTCGGGGATCTTCAATCCGAAGCAGCCGAGCTCGGCGAGCCCGCGCACATACTCTTCCGGTATCCGGCCCTGCTCCTCGATCACGCTTCCGTCGACGGTCTCGCAGTAGGACCGCAGTCGCGCCAGATACGCGTCGGTTTTGGCGGTGTCTTCCGCGCTGGGCCGCGGGAAGGGATGGATCAGATCCACCCGGTAGCGGCCGAGGAACAGTTCCTTGGCGAAGGAAGGTTTCGCCCAGGTGGCCTCCCGGGACTCCTCGACCAACCGGCGCGCCTGTTCCTCGGTGGCATCGACTCTCGCGGTAGTAGCCATGGGCGTCCTCCTCGGACGTGACGACGGTCACAGTCGCATGCTGGACGCCATGTTACCCGCTGGTAGACCGGCTGGCGAAGGGTCCCCTCCGCCGGGCGTAGCCGCGGCCCGATACGCCCGGACGGTCGCCGATCAGCGGAACAGGCCGGCGGCGCGCCGGCCCGGAGACCAGCGGGGCGCGACCCACCCCGAGCTGGGCGTACCGGCCGCAGTGAGACACCATGGGCCACCGAATCTTCCTGCGAAAAGTACTGACACACGGTTGGTTTCGCGTGATACTGAGACGGGGGCGAGCCGATCGGCGCGCCGATTTCGAACGCGGGGAAAAGATGTCGAACAGACGAAGCCGGTTCGCAGGGGTCGTGATTGCGGCGGCGGTACTACTGGTGGGGTGTGGAAGTTCCACGGACACAGCGGGCTCCGCGACAACCGGGCGGCCGGCCCCGGTCGTCACCTCGCTCGCGCGGACCACACCACCCCCGCCGCCACCACCATTGCTGAACCGTCGCGCCGGCAACGGTGAGGTCGTCCAGCAGAACGGCCTGGTGGGCGCGGGAACCCTACGCATCATCAACGGCAACAGCGCCGATTTCGCCGTGGTGGTGACGAACGGTGACCCGTTGGCACCGCAGGCGACGATCTACGTGCACGGCAACTCGGAGGCCACGCTCAGCGGAATCGCCGGCACCTATTTCGTGTACCTGAAGTCCGGCGTCGACTGGGACCCCGCCACGCTCGGCTTCACCCGCTCCCGCACCTTCCAGAAGTTCGACGACCCGTTCGACGCGGGGTCGGATTGGGAGATCACCCTGCAGCCGTCGATCGGTGGCAACGCCAGCACCAGCGACGTCCCCGCATTCTGATCGCGAGCGGTGGACAGGTCCGGCGAACCGTACGGCCCCGCGGTCCGTGCTCAGCGTTCGCAGCCCTTTCGGTATTCCCCTCCCGAGGTCAGTTGGGCTGGCCGACCGGGCGGATCGTCAGGGTGTTGAGGTCGACGCCGGCGGGCTGGTCGAGGGCGAAGCAGATGGCCCGCGCGATCGGTTCGGGTGAGAGCGCGAACGGCGGTACCTCGCCGTCCTGCCAGAACGGGGTGTCGATGATGCCGGGGTTCACGAGGGTGACGCCGATTCCGCGGGTCGTGGCATACATCCGCAGGTTCTCGGCGAGCCCGACGACCGCCCATTTGGTGGCCGAGTAGAGGTTGGCGGGCGCGTTCTTCACCCCGACGACGCTGCCGAGGAGCACCAGCCGCCCCGCCGCCGCCTCGAGATGCGGCAGCGCGGCATGAGCCAGCAGGGCCGGGCCGAGCACATTGGTGAGAACCATGGGCGACCACTGCGCCGGGTCACCGGCCCCGATGGTCGCGCCGCGGGTGCGCGCGGAGTCGCTCGAGACGAATCCGGCATTGGCCACGGCGGCATCGAGGCGGCCGAAATGCTGCACGGTGCGGGTCACGGCCAGTTCGGTCGCCTCCCGGTCCGAGGCGTCCGCGACGAGTCCCAGCAGCCGGTCGGAAGGTCCGGCCTCGTCGAGGAATGTCTTCAGTTTGATCTCGCTCCGGCCGGTCACCGCCACCCGGTAGCCGCGGTCGAGCAGCAATCGTGCGGTGTGCGCGCCGATACCGCTGGTCGCGCCGGTGATCAGTACGGTCTTGTCGGTCATGGTCGGGAATCCTGTTCTCCAGAAGCGTTTCCGGGTGAGATCACCCGGTGCCGTCGAATTCACGAAACCAGCAACACCGCACGGGAAGAAGGCACCGCTCATAGGGGGTACAGGATCAACCTCCCTCACCGGCAGCCACTGCATACGATGGACGACATGGCCTCCCCATCCGGAAACCCCGCGGCCAATCGCTCCGATATCCGGAACTTCCTCATCAGCCGGCGAGCCAAGCTCACACCCGCACAGGTCGGACTACCCGCCGGTGGCCGGCGCCGAGTGCCCGGGTTACGCCGCGAAGAGGTCGCCCTCCTCGCCGGGGTGAGCACCGAGTGGTACACCCGGCTGGAGAAAGGCCGCGTCAACGGCGTCTCCGAGGACGTACTGAACGCAGTGGCGCAAGCGTTGCGCCTGGGCAAGGACGAACGCACCCACCTGTTCGATATGGCCCGCGCGGCCCGGTCCACGCGCCGCCCACCGCAGCACTCCGAGAAAACGGAACTCCCCGCGCCGGTCCATTGGATGCTCGAATCCATGACGATATCGGCCGTCTTCGTCCGCGACCGGCACCTCGATATCGTCGCCGCCAACACGCTCTGCCGCGCACTGTATGCCCCGCTGTTCGACAGCCCCACCACCGCGGAACGCGGCCACGCCAACCTCTCCCGGTACCTCTTCCTCGACCCCGGCTCCACCCACTTCTTCGCCGACTGGGATGCCGCCGCCCAGATCTCCGCCGCCCTGCTGCGCGCCGAAGCCGGCCGCCGTCCCCACGACCGGGCCCTGCGCGAACTCATCGGCGAACTGTCCACCCTCAGCCCCGAATTCCGCACCAGGTGGGCCCGCCACGATGTGCGCCTCCACCACGAGGGAACCAAACACCTCCGGCATCCGGAGGTCGGCGACCTCGAACTCCCCTACCGCTCCCTGAACCTGCCCCTACCGGGCCGTCCGGATCACGAAGTGGTCATCTACACCGCCGAGCCCGGAACCACCACCGAGGATCGGCTGAAGCTGCTTTCCAGCTGGGCGGCAACCGCCTCGTCGACAGCCGGGCACAGTCCGGCAAAGAAAGATTGGGTAGAGGATCGGGTCAGGCGGCGGTGCAGTCGGCCGCGACGTCGCGGATGGGGGTGGGTACGGTAACGCCGCTGAGTCATGAGTCGTTGTCCACCGGCTGCACTCCTTCACCGGATTCGGTGATTCCGCAGTGTGGAGTCGCAGCGGCTGCGAGGCTCACGAGTTCGTCGCGGATGCGTTGGCCCACCGCTACCCTTCTCGCCCATCACGGCGACCGGACGCTCGTCAACCGGAAACTCCGAGCCGGCGACTCTTCTGCCGAGCCGGGACGGCGGTGATCATCTCCTGCAATCCGTCCGTTATCGGCGCGGGTTCGAGCCCGAAGGCAGCGACGGCGGCCGAGGAATCGAGGACGAATGGTTTACGGAGCTGGTACTGGATCTCGATCATCTCCCGAGCCGTCGGGTCGACCGCGCCGGCCAGCCGGAGCAGGTAGCCGGGCATGGTGCCCACCCGTGCGGGTGGTGCTCCGGCCGATTCCGCGGCGAGTTCGGCCAACGCCCGGATCGACAGCGCGGGCGCGGTGGGAACGTGCCACGGCCGGCCCCATGCCTTTTCGTCCACGGCCACGGCAGCCAGCAGCTTGGCCACATCCGAAACCTGTGTCCAACTGTGCGGGGCATCGAGGTCGGCCGGAACCGATGCCTTCCGGCCGGCGAGAACCTTCGGCAGCACCAGAACGCTGAACGGCGAGATGGTGCCCGCGCCCAGATAGTCGGAGCCGCGTACCTCGGTGGTGCGGATACGGCCGGCGTCGTGCGCCGCGAGCGCGGCGGTCCACAGCTCCGCTCGCACCCTGCCCTTGACCGATGTAGGCCGCAACGGGAGATCCTCGGTCATCGCACCCTCCACCGGACCGTAACCATAGAGGTTGCCGGTGCTCACGAGGACCGCACCGGTGTGCTC
>NZ_JARWPM010000346.1 GCF_029869215.1 Nocardia carnea | reverse complement strand
GGGGGGTTCCGCCCCCCCCCCGACGGCCTACTCCCCCCGGGCGTTCCCCCCCCACCCCCCCCTCCCCCGGGGCCGGCCACCCCCCGCCCCCGGCGAACGTATTTTCGACGCGCCACCGGCGTCGCCGCCCCGACCAGCCGTTACGAACCCGGCCCTGACTCCGACTGGCGCCGGGAAACGCTTCCGATACGCTGGGCACCCGTGACCGCCGCATCGTCTCCGGGTAACTCAGATAACAACGCACAGTTCGACCTGATCGTCGTCGGCTCCGGTTTCTTCGGGCTGACCGTCGCCGAGCGCAGCGCGAATTTACTCGGCAAGAGAGTCCTCGTGCTGGACCGCCGTCCGCATATCGGCGGTAACGCCTATTCGGAGCCCGAACCGGAAACCGGGATCGAAATCCACAAATATGGCGCGCACCTGTTCCACACCTCGAACAAGCGGGTCTGGGACTATGTCACCCAGTTCACCGAGTTCACCGGGTACCAGCACCGCGTTTTCGCCATGCACAAAGGGCAGGCCTACCAGTTCCCGATGGGGCTGGGCCTGGTCTCGCAGTTCTTCGGCCGGTATTTCACCCCGGAGGAGGCCCGCGCGCTGATCGCCGAACAGGCCGCCGAAATCGAGACCTCCGACGCGCAGAACCTCGAGGAAAAGGCCATCTCGCTGATCGGCCGCCCGCTCTACGAGGCCTTCGTCCGCGATTACACCGCCAAACAGTGGCAGACCGACCCCAAGGAACTGCCCGCCGGCAATATCACCCGGCTGCCGGTGCGCTACACCTTCGACAACCGCTACTTCAACGACACCTACGAGGGCCTGCCCAAAGAGGGGTATACGAAGTGGCTGGAGAACATGGCCGCCAGTGATCTGATCGAGGTCCGGGTGGACACCGACTGGTTCGACGTCCGCGACGAACTGCGTGCGCAGAACCCGGACGCGCCGGTCGTCTACACCGGCCCGCTCGACCGCTACTTCGACTACGCCGAGGGCGAGCTGGGCTGGCGCACGATCGACTTCGAAACCGAGGTCCTGCCCACCGGCGATTTCCAGGGCACGTCGGTGATGAACTACAACGACGCGGACCCGCCCTACACCCGCATCATCGAGCCCCGGCATTTCCATCCGGAGCGTGACTACCCCACGGACAAAACGGTCATCATGCGCGAGTACTCGCGTTTCGCCAAGACCGGCGACGAACCGTACTATCCGATCAACACCCCTGAGGACCGAGCCAAACTGACCGCGTATCGCGCGCTGGCCAAACGGGAGACCGCCACGGCAAAGGTCTTGTTCGGCGGCCGCCTCGGTACCTACCAGTACCTGGATATGCATATGGCCATCGCGAGTGCACTGAACATGTTCGACAATGTGCTGCGGCCGCATCTGGAGACGGGTGCGCCGCTGGCCGAGGAGAACAACGACGTATGACCTCCGCATCACTGGCGCACAGCCCGTCCGCCACCCGTGCGAAATCGCTCCTGCAACGAGTGATCCTGCCCCGCCCGGGTGAGCCGCTCGATGTGCGCACGCTCTACCTGGAAGAGTCGGCCACCAATGCGCGCCGCGCGCATGCCACCACCCGGACCTCGCTCTCGGTGGGCGCGGAATCCGAGGTGTCGTTCTGCACCTATTTCAACGCGCTGCCGGCCAGCTACTGGCGGCGCTGGAGCATGCTCGAATCGGTGGTGCTGCGGCTGGAACTGGCCGGGCACGGGCGGGTCGATCTGTACCGCTCGAAGGCCGACGGTTCCCGTATCCACGTGCAGGGTGGCGAGTTCGCGGTCGCGCCGGGCGCCGAAACCGTCACCCTCGAGCTGGAGACCGATTTCGGCCCGTTCGAGGACGGCGGCTGGCTCTGGTTCGATATCACCACCGATACCGCGGTGACGCTGGTGTCCGGCGGCTGGTACGCGCCGATCGAGGCGCCGGGGGACGGCCGGATCGCGGTCGGTATGCCGACGTTCAACCGCCCCACCGACGCGGTGAAGACGCTGACCGCGCTGGGTGCCGATCCGCTGGTGCTGGCGCAGATCGACGCGGTGATCATCCCTGATCAGGGCACCCGCAAGGTCGTCGACGAACCCGGTTTCGAGGAGGCCGCGGCCGTGCTCGGCGATCGGCTCGCCATTCACGACCAGCCCAATCTCGGCGGGTCCGGCGGTTACAGCCGGGTCATGTACGAGGCGCTGAAAACCACCAGCGCCGAATACATCGTCTATATGGACGACGATATCGAGATCGAACCCGATTCGATTCTGCGTGCGCTGGCCTTCGCCCGGTTCGCGAAATCCCCGGTGCTGGTGGGCGGGCAGATGCTCAACCTGCAGGAACGTTCACATCTGCATGTGATGGGTGAGGTTGTCGACCGCAATATCTTCATGTGGTCGGCCGCGCCGAATGTCGAATACGACCACGATTTCGCCAAGTACCCGCTGCGCGACCGGGACAATTCCAAACTGCTGCACCGGCGTATCGACGTCGATTTCAACGGCTGGTGGACCTGCGTGATCCCCCGGCAGGTCGCCGAGCAGCTCGGTCAGCCGCTGCCGCTGTTTCTCAAATGGGACGACGCCGAATACGGTCTGCGCGCCCGCGAGGCCGGTTATCCGACGGTCACCCTGCCGGGGGCCGCGGTCTGGCATATGGCGTGGAGCGATAAGGACGACGCCATCGACTGGCAGGCGTATTTCCATCTGCGCAACCGCCTGGTGGTCGCCGCGCTGCATCAGCCGGGCAACGGGCGGGCCATGATCGCCAATACCGTCAAGGCGACCCTCAAACATCTGCTCTGCCTGGAATATTCGACGGTCGCCATCCAGAATCTCGCGATCCGCGATTTCCTGGCCGGCCCGCAGCGTCTTTTCGAACTGCTGCCGAGCGCGCTCGGCGCGGTGCACGAACTGCGCAAACAGTATCCGGACGCGGTGATCCTGCCGTCCTCGACCGAACTTCCGCTGGCCAGCGGTATCGGGGTCGGGGCGGTGGCCGAACCGGGCAATCCGCTCGCCAAGGTCGTGCGACTCGCCAAGGGCGTACTGAACAACCTGCGGCCGGCCCATCCGGAACATCACGAGCGTCCCCAGCTCAATGTGCCGACCCTGGACGCGCGCTGGTTCCTGCTCTCGCAGGTGGACGGGGTCACCGTCACCACCGCCGACGGGCGCGGAGTGGTGTACCGGAAGCGGGATCCGCGGCAGGCCTACGGGTTGCTGCGGGAGGCGCTGCGGTTGCGTAAGGAACTCGCCGACCGGATGCCGGAGATGCGGCAGCGGTACCGGGCCGCACATGCCGAACTCACCGGTACGGCCGCTTGGGAGAAGGTTTTCGGTATCGATAGCAAGGCGGAGTCCGAACGGTGAACGCGATGAACCCGAGCCTGCAGGACACGACCGCGGGCGGTGTCCCGCCGGAAGTGAAGATCATCGAAGCCGTCCAGGGGGCTATCGCGACGCCCGCGGTGGTGTCCGCGGCGCGCGGTATGTCGCATTTCGGGGAGCACGCGCTGGGCTGGGTGGCGATCGCCGCGGCCGGTGCGCTGGCCGACAAACCCCGACGGCGGCAGTGGGCCGGGGTCGCCGTCGGCGCCGTGGGGGCGCATGCCGCCTCCATCGTCATCAAGCGCATTGTTCGCAGGCCCCGTCCGCACGCGCCATCGGTGCAGGTCAACGTGGGTACGCCGAGCAAACTGAGCTTCCCGTCCTCGCACGCGACCTCCACAACTGCGGCGGCGGTGCTGCTCGGAAAATTGACCGGGCTACCCTTGCCTGCGGTGCTCGTACCGCCGATGTTGCTGTCCAGGGTCGTTCTCGGGGTGCACTACCCCTCCGATGTGATCGCCGGTTCCGCGCTCGGCGCCGCGTCCGCCGCCGTCCTGCTCGCCGCCGAAAAGAGACTCGACAGTGACCGTACAGAACGAAAAGGCGCTGCCTGATATGAGTGAAGAGCCCACCGGCGCCGACCTGGCCGAAGCCGAGGTCAAGGGCCCGCCCAAAACACTGGTCGGCGGTCTGATCAAGGCTGCTCGCCCGCGCCAGTGGGTGAAGAACGTCCTGGTCTTGGCGGCACCCATGGCGGCGGGGTCGGTTACCGATCTGGACGTACTGGGCAGTGTCGCCATCGCCTTCGTCGTCTTCTGTATGGCGGCCTCGGGTATCTACCTGGTCAACGACGCCATGGATGTCGAGGCCGACCGGGCCCATCCCACCAAGCGGTTCCGCCCGATCGCGGCCGGGGTGGTTCCGGTGAACCTGGCCTTCGGGCTGGCGGCGGTGCTGCTCGTGGGTTCGGTGGGGCTGTCCTTCCTGGCGAACTGGCAGCTGGCCGTCACCATCGGCGTGTACATCGGTATCCAGCTGGCCTACTGCTTCGGGCTCAAACACCAGGCCGTCCTGGACATCTGCATCGTGTCCTCGGGCTTCCTGCTCCGCGCGATCGCCGGCGGTGTCGCCTCCGGAATCCCGCTGTCGCAGTGGTTCCTGCTGATCATGGCGTTCGGCTCGCTGTTCATGGCGGCCGGAAAGCGGTATGCCGAACTGCAGCTGGCCCTCTCGACCGGGGCGAAGATTCGCAAATCGCTGGAGTACTACACCCCCACCTACCTACGATTCACGTGGAGCCTGGCTGCCACCGCGGTCGTGGTCTTCTACGGACTGTGGGCATTCGAACAGGGCGAGGTCAAAGACAACGAGTGGTTCGCCTTCTCGATGGTCCCGTTCACCATCGCCATCCTGCGGTATGCCGTGGATGTCGACGGGGGCGAGGCCGGCGAGCCGGAAGAGATCGCCTTCGGAGACCGCGTCCTGCAGTTGCTCGCCATTGCCTGGATCGGAGCGGTAGGTGTCGCTGTCTATCTCTTCTGACGAGATTGCGGTAGCGGAAACTGAAAAGACCGGCGAGCGCGCTGCCACCGAGCAGCCGCGCTCATCGGCGCGTTCGACCCGGCTACCGCGTGCGGTATTCGCCGGGGGAATCGTGGTGACCCTCGCGCTACTGGCCTACGGCGGCTGGCAGCGGCGCTGGATCGCCGACGACGGTCTCATCGTGCTACGCACCGTGCGCAACCTGCTGGCCGGCAACGGCCCGGTGTTCAATGCGGGCGAGCGGGTGGAGACCAACACCAGCACGGCCTGGACCTACATCGTCTGGTTCTTCAGCTGGCTCACCCAGGCACGGCTGGAGTACGTCGTGCTGGGTGTCGCGCTGACGCTTTCGGTGCTGGCGCTGCTGTTCGCCATGCTCGGCACCGGGAAGCTGTGGGGCCCGGCGAAGTCGACGCTGTTGATCCCGGCCGGTGCGCTGGCCTATATCGCCGTGCCCCCGGCCCGTGACTATGTGACCTCCGGTCTGGAGAACTGCCTGGTCATCTGCTGGCTGGGTTTGTTGTGGCTGCTGCTGGTCCGGTGGAGCAAGGCCGAACGTCCCGGTGTGCCGGGGCTGCTGGGCCTGGCTTTCCTGGCCGGGCTGGCACCGCTGATCCGGCCGGAGATGGCGGTGGTCGGTGGCCTGGCCCTGCTGCTGATCTTCCTCGCCCCGATGCCCGCCGCCCGGTTGCGGCCGTGGCTGCTGCGCGGGCTGATCGTCGCGGTGGCCGGATTCGTACCGCTGTGTTATCAGGTCTGGCGGATGGGCTATTACGGGCTGCCGTACCCGAACACCGCGGTCGCGAAGGATGCGGGCGGGGCCAAATGGGGGCAGGGTTTCACCTACCTCTGGGATCTGGCGGGACCGTACTACCTCTACGTGCCGCTGGCGATTCTGCTGATCGCGGGCCTGGTGGCGGCCCGGGTTTATCACACCGAACCGGTTGTGGTGGATCCCGCCACCGAGCAGGACGCCCTCCGGGAGCGGCCCGGCCGTATCCGGCGGCTGCGTGAATGGCTGCATACACCGGCCGCGGTGGTCACGCTGGTGCTGAGTGCCGCGGTGATACTCACCGTCTACGCGCTGCGCGTCGGCGGCGATTTCATGCACGGCCGGATGCTGCTGCCGCAGCTGTTCCTGTTCCTGCTGCCGGTGTCGGTACTCCCGCTGCGGTTGCCCGACGGTGGTGTACGGGCCTTGACGCGCCGGGACGCACCGGCTTTCGCGCTGCTGGTGGTCGCGCTGGTGGGCACGGTGGCGTGGGCGCTGCTGGCCTCCGGTACCACCGCGATCAAAACCGGCACCAAGATCAACAAGTCGGGGATCGTGGACGAGCGCATCTACTACGTGCTCAACACCGGCCACGATCACCCGATCCGCGCCGAGGACTACCTCGACTACGCGCGCATGCGGCCCATGGTGGAGGCCATCGAAGCCACCCCCGACGGCGGGCTCCTGCTCAATTCGCCGTCGTTCATGTTCTGGTACGTGGCACCGCCGCCGATTCCGATCCCGCCGGGTGGTGCCGGGCATACGGTCTACTTCCTGAACCTGGGCATGACCAGTATGAACGTCCCGCTCGATGTCCGGGTGATCGATCCGATGGGCCTGGCGTTCCCGTTGGCCGCGCATACCGAACGGCTCACCGACGGGCGGATCGGTCACGACAAGAGCCTCTACCCCGATTGGGTGATCGTGGAAACCGGCATGGTGGACCGCAAACCGTGGCTGCCCTGGTACATGGACGAGGACTGGGTGCAACAGGCCCACGTCGCCATGTCCTGCCCGCAGACCCACGCGCTGATGCTCTCCTACAAGGGGCCGTTGACGTTCGAGCGGTTCAAGCACAACCTGCTGCACGCGTTCGATTTCGCCTCCTACCGCATCGATCGGGTTCCCAAGTATGAGATTCAACGCTGCGGCCTGGTCGATCCGGTGCCGCCGGTCCGCTGAGCTGCCAGTTCTCTGATAGCTTTTCGGCACTGCGGTTTCCCGCGCGCGGTCTCGGCGGGCGACGGGTACCACGTCACGCTATGGTGCTCGCGTCAGCCCGGTGCACGCGGGGACCGGTGGACCATGCGATCGACCGGTCGCACGACGGAGGGTGGGAGCAATGCGAGGCGTTATCGGCCGCGGCCGGCGAACCGGCCATCCGGCACGACGGCTGGGTGACCGGCTGAAACGTGCCGCGCTGGTGTCACTGGCGTTGCTGCTGCCGGCGGCCGGGGTCTCGGTCGCCGGGCCGGACGCGCCCGCCGCCGCCCGGTTCGATCCCGGCTTCGGATTCGACTTCTGGGTCGATTCGCAGATGGGCCCGATCAAATCGCGGATCTTCCGCGCCGCCGACGGGAACACCGCCCGGGTCGTGTACGCGCTGGACGGTATGCGCGCCCGCGACGATCTCAGCGGCTGGGAGATCGATACCGATGTCGCCCGGGAACTGACCAAATGGAATATCAACGTGGTCATGCCGGTCGGCGGCCGTTCCAGCTTCTACGCCGATTGGAACGCACCGAGCAACTTCTTCGGATTGGGCAGTTCCGGTAGCGCCGGGGGTGCCACCGGGTCGGCGGCGGATTCGGGTTCGGGGCTGGCCTCGGGTTCGGCGGCCGGTCTGGGGCGATCCAACACCTACAAATGGGAAACCTTCCTGACCCGCGACCTGCGCTGGGCGCTGCGCGACCGGCTCGGCTTCAACCCCAACGGCAACGGCGTGTTCGGGCTGTCCATGGGCGGCAGCGCGGCGCTGGCCCTGGCCGCCTACCACCCCGACCAGTTCCGCTACGCGGCTTCGTATTCCGGCTACCTGAATGTCTCCGCACCCGGTATGCGTGAGGCGCTGCGGGTCGCGATGCTGGATGCCGGCGGGTTCAATATCGATGCGATGGCGCCGCCGTGGAGCCCGCAGTGGCTGCGGATGGACCCGTTCGTCTTCGCGCCGATGTTGCGCGCTCACAACACGCGGCTGTGGATCTCGGCGGGCAGCGGGTTGCCCGCGGCGGCCGACGGGCTGAGTGTGAACACGGTGAACGCCATGGCGCTGGAATCGCTGGCCCTGGTCAACACCAGGGCGTTCCAGGCCCGGATGCTGTCGCTGGGCGCGCATAACGTCACCTACGACTTCCCGGCCGTCGGAGTCCACAACTGGCGGTACTGGACCGACGAGGTGTACCGGATGATCCCGGACCTGTCGGCGAATATCGGCTGATCGGCCGCCGCGCGGCGCACGTATTGCGGAAACATTGCGGTCGCGCGGGATGCGGGCATCCGGCAACGAAAATGTATCCGCGCCACGCGAGTTGCGTGTGACCTGTGACACTATCTGGCAACATGGACCCTTACTTGGTCGATTGATACACCAGGAACAGGTATCCAGATAACGGCTTCCGCCTCCGGTGGTAGCCATGGTCTATGTATCCGATATGGGGCCGGTAACGTAGCTCGTGATTTGCTGTCCGGCTGTCCAGGCGAAAGGTCCAGTCGAATGCGAAGTGCGCGAAGGCTCAGATCGGTACGACCCCGCCGCTGGGTCGGTCGGTGGGCACTGGCGGTCACGGTGGCTCTCCTCGCGCCCCTCGCGGTGGCGCTCTCCGACCGGGCCGCCCCGGCCGCCCAGGCCGCACCCAATCCGGCGGGATTCGATTTCTGGGTCGACTCCCCGGAGATGGGGCCGATCCGGTCCCGGGTCTTCCGGGCCAAAGACGGCAACACCAACCGCGTCGTCTACGCCCTGGACGGTATGCGCGCCCCGGAGACGCACAGCGGCTGGGAGAACGACACCAATATCGCCAACGCGCTGACCGACTGGAATATCAACGTCGTCATGCCGATCGGCGGTATGTCCAGCTTCTACGCCGACTGGAATGCGCCGAGTTCCTTCTTCGGCGCACCGCCCACCGGCTCATCCTCGGGGTCGGGCGCGCTGAACGTGATATCGGAAGGTCCCGGCAAAAGCTATCGCTATGCCTGGGAAACGTTCATAAACCAGCATTTGCGCTGGGCATTGCGCGACCGGCTCGGATTCAACCCGTACCGCAACGGCGTTTTCGGATTGTCGATGGGCGGCAGCGGCGCGCTCACCCTGGCCGCCTATCACCCGGACCAGTTCAGTTTCGCGGGTTCCTACTCCGGCTACCTGAACATCTCCGCCCCGGGTATGCGCGAGGCTCTCCGGGTCGCCATGATCGACGCCGGTGGCTACAACGTGGACTCCATGGCGCCACCGTGGGGGCCGCAGTGGCTGCGGATGGATCCGTTCGTGTTCGCGCCGCTGTTGCGCGACCACAACACCAGGCTGTGGATATCCGCCGGTAGCGCACTTCCCGAACCGGCCGACGGGTTCAACGGCAACACCGTCAACGGAATGGCGCTCGAAGCGCTGGCGCTGGCCAATACCCGATCGTTCCAGCTGCGAATGATGTCGCTGGGTGCGAACAATGTCACCTACTCGTTCCCGGCGACCGGTATCCACTCCTGGACGTACTGGGAGGCCGAGGTCTACCGGATGATTCCGGATTTGTCGGCGAATATCGGATAACGCGCGGTCGCGGGGTCCCGCCGGCCGGGATCCCGCGATCACAGCAGTGGGGGGGGGGGCCCCCGGGGGGGGGGGGGGGGGGGGGGGGGGGGGGGGGTGTGGGGGCGGGGGGGGGGGGGGGGTGGGACGGGCCGGGGGGGGGGCGGGGGGTGGTT
>NZ_JARWPM010000345.1 GCF_029869215.1 Nocardia carnea | reverse complement strand
GTCGCCGGAGTCGAGGTGACCTCGGCGGAGATCTCCGCACAGCTGGGGGGCCCCCCCGGCGGGTTAGGGCCCCGGGGGGGGGGGGTATTTGAAAGCCCCCAACGGGCCCCGGGCGGCGGGGGGGGGGCGCCCCCCGCCCGCCCGGTGTCCTTTTGGGGTTTCCTCTATCCCCCCGCGCGCGGGGGCCTACCCGCGGGGGGGGGCGCGCCAGCTGTGCGGAGATCTCCGCCGAGGTCACCTCGACTCCGGCGACCATTCCCTCCAGGATGGCGACGAGAGCGGGTCCGTGAGATTCTCCAGCAGTTATCCAGCGCAGCACGCTGACCATCTTCCCATGTCGGCGCCGCGGCCGGGGCAGGCGGTCGGCCGTGCTCACCGGGCCCGCCGCCGGACGCTGCGGGCGATTGCCGGGTGATCACCACAGGGCCAGCCCGAGAAGTGTCGCGGCACACATCGAGGGCCCGTGCGGTACGGCGGCGTACCGGTCGCCGGGGCCACGCGCCCGGGCCGGGACACCTGGTTCCGGTGTGCGGTACGCGATCCGGCGCCACAACTCCGTGGAGTGCGCGGCGAGCAGCAGGCCGATACCGGTCGCAGCGGTGAACAGGGGCGCCGCGAGCGCCGACCACAGCCAGGCCCGGCCCCCGCCGAGCGCGGCCGCCGCGCCCAAACCCACCGCCAGTTTCACGTCGCCCGCGCCCAGCGCTGCCGGCCACGCCAGATGTATCACCAGGTAGGGGAGTGCCAGGAGGACGGCGCCCCGGGCGGCGACCGCGAATTGCCCGCACACCGCCGCATAGGCCAGGATGCTCACCGCTCCGGCGAGCGTGAGCGCATTCGGCAGCCGCCGGGTGCGGATATCGCAACGGCTGAGCACACCGCACCATCCAGCCAGAACCAGGAAAACGAGTGTCGTCACGTGGTTCACGATTCCGGTGAAACCGGCCCCGCGGCGGCCGCCGAGGCCATATGTGGACAACTGCCGCGATTCTTCGGAACTGTGGATACTGTCCGTTTCGGATCGTGCGCGCCGGGCTCGTCCCGGCCGGGCCCTGTGTTTCCCGCGCCGTCCGGCGGTACTTTTGTCGCATGTCTGCTGATGCCGGCCGTGGCCCGCTGGTCCGGCCCGATTACGCCGCGCGGCGGGGCCTGCTGCGCAACCTGCTGGTCGAGAACGAGATCGACGGTCTGCTGGTCACCGATCTGGTGAACATCCGTTATCTGACGGGTTTCACCGGCTCCAACGCCGCCCTGCTGGTGCATTCGTGGGATACCGCGGACGCCGAGGAGCGCACGGTGATCGCCACCGACGGCCGGTACGACACCCAGGTCGCCGAGCAGGTTCCCGATCTCCGGGCCGAGATAGCTCGCGCGGTCGCCCGGCGTGTCGTGGAACTGGCGGGTGAATGGCAGTTCGGCCGGCTCGGCTTCGAAAGCCATATCGTCACCGTCGACCAGCATCGCGCCCTCACCGAACTCGGAACCGGCCTGGAGTTCGTCGCCACCCCCGGGCTGATCGAGCAATTGCGCATGGTCAAGGACGACTACGAGATCGACCGGTTGCGCGCGGCCTGCGCGGTCGGTGACGAGGCGCTGGCCGCGCTGCTCGAAACCGGGAAACTGCGGCCGGGGCGTACGGAACGGCAGGTCGCCCGGGATCTCGAATGGGCCATGTTCGAGCGCGGCGCCGCCGGTATCGCCTTCGAGACCATCGTCGCCGCCGGGTCGAACTCCGCCATTCCACATCACCGGCCCACCGACGCCGTGCTCAGCACGGGCGATTTCGTGAAGATCGATTTCGGGGCGGTGGTGGGGGGCTACCACTCGGATATGACCCGCACCTTCGTCCTCGGCCCGCCCGCGGACTGGCAGCGCGAGGTCTACGACCTGGTGCACGCCGCGCAACGCGCCGGGCGGGAGGCGCTGCGCCCGGGTATCCCGTGTGCCGACGTGGACGCCGCCGCCCGGGACGTCATCGCCGCCGCCGGGCACGGTCCGCTGTTCGTGCACGGGCTGGGTCACGGGGTGGGGCTGCGCATCCACGAAGCGCCCGGAATCGCGAAAACGGGCACGGGTACACTGCTGTCTGGCGTGGCGGTGACCGTCGAACCAGGTGTGTACTTTCCCGGCCGCGGCGGGGTCCGGATCGAGGACACGCTCGTGGTGCGCGAAGGGGGCCCGGAACTGCTCACCAACACCAGCAAAGACCTGACCGTCGTCGGATGACGCCGGTCGCCCGAGAACCGAGGAGACCCGAACACCGTGGCGGACACCAGCGACTTCAAGAACGGCCTCGTGCTGAAGATCGACGGGAATCTCCAGCAGATCGTCGAATTCCAGCACGTCAAGCCGGGTAAAGGTCCTGCCTTCGTGCGGACCAAACTGAAGAACGTGCTGTCCGGCAAGATCGTCGACAAAACTTTCAACGCCGGGGTGAAGGTGGAGACCGCCACGGTCGACCGCCGGGATATGACCTACCTCTACCACGACGGTTCGGATTACGTCTTCATGGACGGCGAGACCTTCGACCAGCACTCCATCGCCGAGGCCACCATCGGTGAGCAGGCCCGCTTCCTGCTGGAGAACATGACCGTGCAGGTCGCCATGCACGAGGGCGCGCCGCTGTACGTGGAGCTGCCGGTCACCGCCGAGCTCGAGGTCACCCACACCGATATCGGCCTGCAGGGCGACCGCTCCACCGGCGGCACCAAACCGGCCACCGTGGAGACCGGCGCCGAGGTGCAGGTCCCGCTGTTCATCAACACCGGCGACAAACTTCGTATCGACACCCGCGACGGCAGCTACCTGGGCCGAGTCAACTCCTGACCGTGCCCGACCAGCCCGCGGACAAGAAATCCGCCTACAAGAAGCTCGGCGCCCGCCACAAGGCCCGTCGCCGGGCCGTGGACCTGCTGTTCGAGGCCGAGGCCCGCGATATCGACCCCGCCGATCTGGCCGACGAACGTACCGAACTCGCCGCCAGTGATCAGGCGGTCGCCCCGGTACACGCCTACACCCGGATCTTGGTGGACGGTATCGCCGAGGAGCTGGACCGGGTCGACGGCACCATCGAGTCCTATCTGCAGGATTGGACCCTGGGCCGGCTGCCCGCCGTCGACCGGGCGATCCTTCGTGTCGCGGTGTGGGAGCTGCTGTACGCCACCGATGTTCCGCCGATCGTAGCCGTGGACGAGGCGGTGGAACTGGCCAAAGAGCTGTCCACCGACGATTCCCCGGGCTTCGTCAACGGTGTGCTGGGCCAGGTGGTGCTGGTCGCGCCGCAGATCCGGGCCGCCGCCGCGGCCTCCCGCAGCGAACCGGACAAGGACGCCTGAGGATGCGCAAGTATCTTGTGCTGGCCATGCGCACCCCCGCCTACGATCCGGCGGTAGCGCAACCGCACCGGGAATTCCTGAGCGTACTTCGCGAAGCGGGCATGCTCCAGGAGTCCGGCCCGTTCACCGACGGCACCGGGGGTGCTTATATCGTGCTCGCCGATTCGCGTGCGGCGGCCGAAGCGAGGGTGTCCACCGACCCGCTGCACACCTCGGGGTCGTCTGTACTGACGGTGCACGAGTGGGAGATCACCGGCTGATCCGCCGGATATCACGGGTGGACCGGCCGCGGTCGATGAGAGGACGATAGGGTTATTCTCGCAACGTCCTTGATGTAGAGGAGCGCGGACGATGACCGAGCATGCCGCAGTCCTGCCGGTGGGCGGTTGTACCGCCGAGCGGGCCTGGGAGATCTTCGACAGCCTGCCGGCGGCACCCGTGAACGAGGTGACCACCGGCCGGTGGCGCGGCGAAGAACTGCCCACCGGCCATCCGATGGATGGCACGCTCTCCGAATCGGGTTGGTACGGAAAGCAATTCGATTCCCCCGACCAGGTCCACCCGCTGCTGTTCACCGACGAGCGGGGCACGGTTTTCGCGGTCGACCCGCGCCGGGTGCCGCTGTCGCTGGCCGGAAAGATCCCCGCGCACTGGTTGCGGCCGGTCCGGAACAGGTTGCGTACCGTCGCCCCGGTGCTGCGTACCCGGAAGCCGACGGCGCGTCTGCGCGATATCGAGTACCGGGGTGTGGTGAGTGCCGCCATGGTCTACGACCATCTGCCGATCATCGATCATTTCCGGCGCGTCGACGACCAGACCTTGCTCGGGGTCATGGATATGCGCGGGCTGCCCGAACCCTATTTCTTCGTCCTGCGCCGCTGAGGCGATTGCCACGCGATCGGGTGGAGTCCGCGTCGGTCCACTTCTGCGCCCGGCGGCGCCGGCCGCATCCCGTTCGGTTGTGGTGGCTGCCGCATATTTGCGTCGATTATCCGGTCGTCGCCGGGCGCAGGACGACTTTGCCCAGCGGGTGCCGCGATTCCACCAGTTCGTGTGCTCGGGCTGCTTGGTCGAGCGGCAGAGTGGTTTCGACGGGTGGAACCAGCGCGGGTACCCGGGCGAGAATATCGGCCTGGGCCCGGTCCGCGCGCTGCTGCCAGGCCGGGCCCGCGCACGCGGCGAGGGTGAGGCCGCCCGGAATCAGTTCGGCCGCCGATACCTGCGCCGGAGTGCCGGAAAGCCAGCCATAACTCAGCATGCGGCCCGATCCGGGCGTCATGGCCGGGAGCAGTGCTGCCGCCGAGGTGCCGCCGATGGAATCGAAGACGACATCGACGGTGCCCGGCGCGTTCTCGGCAAGTGCCTCGGTCCAGCCGTCCCTTCGGTGGTCGATGACCAGGTCGGCGCCCAGCGTTCGCGCATGGTCGACCTTGGCGGGGCCGCCCGCGGTGGCGATCACCCGTGCCGCGCCGAATTCCCGGGCCAGCTGGACGAGATAGCTGCCCACCCCGGTGGCTGCGGCCTCCACCACGACCGTCTCCGACCCGGTCAGCCGCGCCGTATCCAGTAGGGCCAAGGCGATCGAACCGCTCATCACCGCCGCGGCCGCGTCCTCGGCCGAGACAGCGTCCGGGATGAATGTCGCGTGCTGTGCCGGCGCGCAGACGAATTCGGCATAGGAGCCGGACCCGTCGGTCCGGGCCACTACGCGCCGGCCCACGAGATCGGGCGCGACACCCGCGCCCACCTCGACGACTTCCCCGGCGGCCTGGAAGCCGAAGATCACCGGCGGCGGCGTGGCCATGGGAAAGGCACCGGCACGCAGCTGGGTTTCGGGGTAGAGGACGGGGATCGCCGCGGTGCGGATCAGTATTTCGCCGGCGGCCGGATGCGGTCGCGGGACCTCGCGCGCCACCAGGACCTCGGGTCCGCCCGTGCCCGTCATTACGATTGCCTGCATCGAAACTCCATAACTTGACTGTTGGTCCACTTCTTCGGAAAAGATATGGACCGGCGGTCAACTTGTCAAGGAAGGTGGTGTCATGCCTCCCGCGAAGGAACGCGCGGACGCGGCCCGCAATCGGCGCGCCATCCTCGACGCGACCGCTGCTCTACTCGACGAACGCGGCGCCGAGGGTGTCACCATGGACCGCGTCGCGGCCGCCGCGGGGGTGGGCAAGGGGACCATCTTCCATCGCTTCGGCAGCCGGGCCGGACTGCTGCACGAGATGGTGGCCGAACGGGCGTTCGCGCTGCGGGCGCGGGTGGTCGACGGGCCACCGCCGCTGGGCCCGGGAGCCCCGGCCGCCGACCGGCTGCGCGCCTTTTTCGCGGCCATGGCCGAGTTGTTGATCGACAATCTGGAGCTGATGGCGATCGTGCGGACCGAGCCGCCGCATCCGCGGACCGCGGAACTGCACCGCTTCTGGCGGGAGCACATCACGACCCTGCTCGCCCAGGTGCGGCCCGATCTGGATGCCGAGACGGTCGGCCGGTTGCTGCTGGATTCGCTGGCCGGTGCGACCGTGCCCGAGCTGGCCCGCTCGGGTGAGACCGATCGCCTGCTGGCGGCGGTGCGGGAATTGGTGGACTCGGTGCTGCCTGCTCGGTGACGGCGCCGGTGTGATCAGCGCACGCCGCGCGGGCGGAACTGGACGCTGATCCGCGGCCCGGTGGCCCGGCGTGATTTCGGTACGGCGTGCTCCCAGGTGCGCTGGCACGACCCGCCCATGACCAGCAGGTCCCCGTGGCCCGGCCGGAAACGCAGGCTGGGGCCGCCCGCACGCGGGCGCAGCAGGAGTGGCCGGGGCGCCCCCAGCGTGAGGATGGCGACCATGGTGTCGTGGACGGCGCCGCGGCCGAGCGTATCGCCGTGCCAGGCCACACTGTCGCGGCCGTCGCGGTAGTAGCAGAGCCCGGCGGTGGTGAACGGTTCGCCGAGTTCCCTGCGGTAATACTCACTCAACGCGTCGCGCGCCTCGGCGAGGGTGGGGTGGGGAAGCTCCGCGGCTTCACCGTAGAAACACAGCAGGCGCGGTACGTCGACGACGCGGTCGTACATCGGCCGCCGCTCGTCGCGCCATGGCACCTCGACGGCGAGATGATCGAAGAGCTCGTCGGCGCCGCGCAGCCAGCCGGGGCGCAGATCGACCCAGGCGCCATCGGTCAGCTGTGTCCGGTGGGTATCCGTCAGCGGTTCCAGCTCGATCGCTCCGAAGCCGTCGAGCAGTGAGCGTTGCAGAGGTGCCGGCATGTAGTCAGTCTAGCGAACTGCCGAACATATGTTCGATATTGAACGACGACGGGCCTCTGGCCGGCGCGCGGAGATGCGTCGTGGATACGCGGTGGCAGGCCTCGGCTCGGCGCATTCACGGTGCTGTGCCGGAAGTCTGGGTGGTCGGGTTCAGCTTCGGCGCAGGATGTCGTGGGCGACGGCGACGGCCGCGGCGAAACACTCGTCGTCGGACAGCGGGAGGTCGCCCATCATCGCCGTGCTCCAGCTGATGGCCAGCAGGGCCTGGCGGGCATGGAAGACATCCAGGGGTGCGTGCTCGGGTTCGGTCATCAGATCGGCGATCACCCGGAACTGGTAGCGCAGGCTGACGCCGAAACCGAGTTCGCGGAACGCCGGCTGATTCTCGTGCATGAACCGCACCATGTCGCGGCCGGTGCTGTGCAGCAGGGCGCCATAGCGGTCGAGGATCTCCGCGGCGCGCGCCGGGCCGGGTGGCGTGGTGCCGGCCCAGACGATCAAATCGTCGATGCCGCGCCGGACATCGTCGGAGAGGCTGGCGACGATATCTTCCTTCGTCCGGAAGTGGTAGTACAGCGCGGCTTTGGTGACGCCGAGGCGTTCGGCGATCTGCCGCAGTGAGGTCTTTTCGTAGCCCTGTTCGGAGAACAGTTCCATCGCCACCACCCGGATGCGGTCACGGGTATCGCTGCGCCGGGCGGCCAACGGCTTCTCCTCAGGGTCGACGGTCTGCCGCAGGAGCCTACTGGGCACGCCGGGCCGAAGCTCATCCCGCGAGCGGGTGCCGCGCAAGCGCTCGCCTGCGCCGCCCGAGGGTGGTTTACTAGCCGGGCGGCAAGTAAGCAAGCCAGGAGGTTCGCGATGACCGGAACACCCGCACCGATCCCGACCGCCGGCGTCGCGATGACCGCACTCGGTGTCGCGCTCATCCGGGCCCGGGAAACCGCGCGCCCCGACCGTTTGTACGCCGATCCGCTGGCCGAGGCGTTCGTCGCCGCCGCCCGTCCCGCCTTCGACGACGAACGCTGGGCGCGCCTGGAAGTGCTGGCCGGACAGTTCTACGAAGGGCGCACGCTCGCGGTGAAAGGCGTCGACGATCACATCCGGGAGGCCACCGCGGCCCGGTGCGCGCAGATCGTCCTGCTCGGTGCCGGTCTCGACACCCGCGCCTTCCGGCTCGAGCTTCCCCGCGACACCGCCTTCTTCGAGGTGGACCTGCCCGAACTGTTCGCCTTCAAAGAACCGGTCCTGACCGCCCGGCGGGCGCGACCCGTCTGTGCGCGGTATGTGGTCGCGGCGGACCTGCGGGGCGACTGGGAGCAGGCCCTGCTGGCACAGGGTTTCCGCACCGAACTGCCGACGGCGTGGGTCGACGAAGGGGTACTCGGTTACCTTCCGCGGGCGGATGCCTACGCGCTGGCTGCCACTGTCACCGGGCTCTCGGCCTCCGGCAGCCGGTTCGGGCTCGGGCGTTTCCAGGTGGCCGCGGCCGAACCGCAGTACCGCGCATTGCGCGAACTCGTCCGGGAGGCCCCGGGGGAGCGGCCGGTGAACGGACTCGGACCCGGCGGGGAATCGTGGTTCGCCACGCACGGCTGGAAAACGTCCTTCCGCGCCTGGGGCGATCTCGTCGCGCCGTACGGCCGGCCGGGCGCCCTGAGTGGCGACCCCGCGGTCGGCCATGTTCTGGCCGTCCGGGAATGATCGCCGCGTGCCGGTAACCGTCCTCACACCGGCCGGGGGCCGCGAGGTGAGTGGCCGCGCTCACACCGAGGTCAGCGCCCTCACCTGGTGAAAAGTGCCGTTCGCGGGCTGATAGGCTGCTCGGCGTAAGACATCCTTTAACGGACCGTCCGGTGAGGCGGGGAAGGAGGTCGGCATGGCTGTGCCCGAAGAACGGGCCGCCACGTCCGGCGCTGCCGAGGCGACGCCACCCGTGACGCGGCATACGCCGGAATGGGTGGCGGCGGGACGGGAATTGTTGTCCCCCTCCGATGTCGGCCGGACCATCGCGCGAATCGCGCATCAGATCATCGAACGCACCGCCCTCGATTCCGGCGAGCCCGGAACGCCGCGCGTGGTGCTGATCGGGATCCCGACCCGCGGTACCACCCTCGCGGCGCGGCTCACCGACAGGATCGAGGAATTCTCCGGGGTGCGTCCCGCGCTCGGATCGCTCGATATCACGCTCTATCGCGATGACCTGCGCAGTAAACCGCACCGGCCGCTGGAGCGGACCTCGGTGCCCGAAGGTGGGGTCGAGGACGCGCTGGTCGTACTGGTCGACGATGTGCTCTTCTCCGGCCGCACCGTCCGTTCCGCCCTCGACGCCCTGCGTGACCTGGGCCGCCCGCGTGCCGTGCAGCTCGCGGTACTCGTCGACCGGGGGCATCGGGAACTACCGATCCGCGCGGATTTCGTGGGCAAGAACGTGCCCACCGCGCGCACCGAGGATGTCTCGGTGCTGTTGAGCGAACACGACGGCCGCGACGGCGTCTTCTTGCATCAGGGGGAGGGACAGTGAGGCATCTGCTGACGGTCACCGATCTGGACCGCGCCGCGGCCACCGCGCTGCTCGACGAGGCGGAGCGTTTCGAACAGGCACTGCTGGGCCGGGAAGTGCGCAAACTGCCCACCCTGCGCGGGCGCACGGTGATGACGGTGTTCTTCGAGAACTCCACCCGGACCCGGGTCTCGTTCGAGGTCGCCGGGAAATGGATGAGCGCCGATGTGATCAATGTGAGCGCGAGCAGTTCGTCGGTGGCCAAGGGGGAATCGCTGCGCGATACCGCGCTCACCCTGCACGCGGCCGGCGCCGACGCGCTCATCGTGCGCCATCCCGCCTCGGGTGCCGCGCATCAGATCGCGCACTGGTTCGAGGGGTGGTCGCGCCGGTCGGGGAGCGCGGTGCCGGCGGTGATCAACGCCGGTGACGGTATGCACGAACATCCCACCCAGGCGCTGCTCGACGCCCTCACACTGCGGCAGCGGCTCGGCGATATCGCCGGGCGGCGAGTGGTGATCGTCGGCGATATCCTGCACAGCCGGGTGGCCCGGTCCAATGCCTTCCTGCTGTCCACGCTGGGGGCGGAAGTGGTGCTGGTGGCGCCACGCACGCTGCTGCCGGTGGGGGTCGAGGACTGGCCGGTGCGGGTGTCGGTCGATCTGGATTCCGAGCTGCCCGGTGCCGACGCCGTGCTCATGCTGCGGGTCCAGGCGGAACGGATGAACGGCGGTTTCTTCCCGTCGGCGCGGGAGTACGCGGTGCGGTACGGGCTGTCCGAGCGGCGGGTGGCGCTGCTCGACGAGCATGCCGTGGTCCTGCACCCGGGCCCGATGCTGCGCGGGATGGAGATCGCCTCCTCGGTGGCGGATTCGCCGCGCGCCGCCGTATTGCAACAGGTGACGAATGGAGTCCATATGCGTATGGCGGTGCTGTTCCGCCTGCTGGTCGGTGTACAGGAGGCCGCGGCGTGAGCGCGTCAGGCCCGGAGGAGGCAGCGCAGCGTAACCACGCAGGGCCCGCGCGCACGCCCGATGAAAACAGCGTGAGCGCGTCAGGTGTCGGTACGGCCACCGTGCTGATCACCGGAGCCCGGCTCTACGGCGAGGGTGAGCCGGTCGATGTGCTGATCGCCGGCGGGGTGATCCGGGAGATCGGGACCGGGCTGAGCGCGGACGATGCCGAGATCGTCGCCGCCGACGGGCAGGTGCTGCTGCCCGGATTCGTCGATTTGCACACCCATCTGCGGGAACCCGGCCGGGAAGACACCGAGACCATCGAATCCGGGTCCGCGGCCGCGGCGCTCGGTGGGTACACGGCGGTCTTCGCGATGGCCAACACCGCACCCGTTGCCGATTCGCAGGTGATCACCGATCACGTGTGGCGGCGCGGCCGGGAAGTCGGCCTCGTCGATGTGTATCCGGTGGGCGCGGTGACGTTTGGGCTCGCGGGTGAGCAGCTCGCCGAAATGGGCACCATGGCATCCGGCGCGGGCGCGGTCCGGATGTTCTCCGACGACGGGCACTGTGTCCACGACCCACTGATCATGCGGCGGGCGCTGGAGTACGCGCGGTCGCTGGATGTCCTGATCGCCCAGCACGCGGAGGAGCCGCGGCTGACCCGGGGTGCGGTCGCGCATGAGGGCCCGACGGCGGCACGGCTGGGCCTGGCGGGCTGGCCGCGCGCCGCGGAGGAATCCATCGTGGCCCGTGACGCGCTGCTCGCCCGGGACGCCGGTGCGCGGGTGCATATCTGTCACGCGTCGACCGCAGGCACGGTCGAGCTGGTCAAATGGGCCAAGGAGCAAGGGATCGCGATCACCGCCGAGGTGACGCCGCATCATCTCCTGCTCACCGATGCCCGGCTGGAAACCTATGACGCGGTGAACAAGGTGAACCCGCCCCTGCGCGAAGGTTCCGATACCGAGGCGCTGCGGCAGGCACTGGCCGCCGGGATCGTCGACTGTGTCGCCACCGACCACGCACCGCACGCCGAACAGGACAAATGCTGCGAGTTCGCGGCGGCCCGCCCCGGCATGCTCGGTTTGCAGACCGCGCTGTCGATCGTGGTGGAGACCATGGTGCGGCCCGGTCTGCTGGATTGGCGCGGGGTGGCGCGGGTGATGAGCGAACGCCCGGCCGAGATCGTCGGCCTCGACGATCAGGGCCGGCCGATCGACGTGGGTGAACCGGCCAATCTCGTACTGGTGGACCCGGAGGCGACCTGGACGGTCGAGGGTGAACACCTCGCGAGTATCGCGAGCAACACCCCTTATCAGTCGATGACCTTGCCGGGGCGGGTCACCACGACCCTGCTGCGCGGGCGGATCACCGCCCGCGACGGCGTGGCCGCCGCACCGGGCACACTGGTGGGAGGCCGCTGATGGAACGGACGTTCTGGGTAGTCCTCTGCGTGCTGCTGTGGGCGCTGGCGGTCTTCCTGATGTACCGGGGCTGGCGTAACCGCGCGGCCCGGCAGCAGGACCGGATCGGTGAACTGCCCCCGGTACCGGCCGCGACCGGCGCACAGATCCTGCCCCCGACCACCGGCCTCTACCTGGGCAGCACCATGGCGCCGAGCTGGCAGGACCGGATAGCGGTCGGCGATCTGGGATACCGGGCGACAGCGGAACTGACCCGCTTCGAACACGGGATCCTGCTGGACCGCGACGGCGCCACACCGATCTGGATACCGGAGGAATCGGTCACCGCCATCCGGACCGAACGCGGGCACGCGGGCAAGGTGATGACCGAGGGTGGCGTACTGGTGATCCGCTGGACCCTGCCGAGCGGAACCGAGATCGACACCGGGTTCCGCGGCGACGACAAAACGGTGTATCCGGCCTGGGCGCGGGCAACGACGGGAGATGACGAATGACGAAGACGACAACAGCCGCGGCCCTGGTCCTCGAGGACGGACGGGTCTTCCGCGGCGCCGCGTACGGCGCGGTCGGGCAGACCCTCGGCGAGGCGGTGTTCTGTACCGCCATGACCGGCTATCAGGAAACCCTCACCGATCCGAGTTACCACCGGCAGATCGTGGTGGCCACGGCCCCGCAGATCGGCAATACCGGCTGGAACGACGAGGATGACGAATCGCAGCGCATCTGGGTCGCCGGCTACGCCGTACGCGACCCGGCGCGCCGCCACTCCAACTGGCGTGCCACCGGCACCCTGCCCGGACAGCTGGAACAGCAGAACATCGTCGGGATCGCCGGGATCGACACTCGCGCCGTGGTGCGGCATCTGCGCAGCCGCGGGTCGATGAAGGCCGGGATCTTCTCCGGCCCCGCGCTCGCCGAACCGGACGAGTTGCTCGCCCGGGTCACCGGGCAGCCGTCGATGCTGGGCGCCGACCTGGCCGGTGAGGTCAGCACCGACGAGATCTACACCGTCGAACCCGAGGGCGAGGCCCGGTTCACGGTGGTCGCGGTGGATCTCGGCATCAAATCCAACACACCACGGATGTTCGCCCGGCACGGAATGCGCGTGCACGTGGTGCCGTCCTCGACGAGCCTGGACAAGATCCTGGAACTGAAGCCGGACGGCGCGTTCCTGTCCAACGGCCCCGGCGACCCCGCGACCGCCGATACCGCCGTCGCCCTCACCCAGGGCATCCTGGACAAGGGGCTGCCGCTGTTCGGTATCTGCTTCGGCAACCAGATCCTGGGTCGCGCGCTCGGCCGCGGCACCTACAAGATGAAGTTCGGGCACCGGGGGATCAACATCCCGGTCGTCGAGCACGACACCGGCCGCATCTCCATCACCGCGCAGAACCACGGATTCGCGCTGGAAGGTGAGCGCGGCGAACAGTTCGACACCCCGTTCGGCAAGGCGGAGGTCAGCCACGTCTGCGCCAACGACGGCACGGTGGAAGGGGTGCGGCTGGTGGACGGTCGCGCCTTCTCCGTGCAATACCACCCGGAAGCGGCCGCCGGGCCCCATGACGCCGCGTACTTGTTCGACCGGTTCGCCGGTCTGATGAAGGGAGCCTGATGCCTCGCCGTACCGATCTCGAACATATTCTGGTCATCGGATCGGGCCCGATCGTCATCGGCCAGGCGTGCGAGTTCGATTATTCGGGCACCCAGGCCTGCCGCGTCCTGCGCTCGGAGGGCCTGCGGGTCTCGCTGGTGAACTCCAACCCGGCGACCATCATGACCGACCCCGAATTCGCCGATTCGACCTACGTCGAGCCGATCACCCCGGAATTCGTCGAAAAGGTCATCGAGAAGGAACGCCCCGATGCCCTGCTGGCCACCCTCGGCGGGCAGACCGCGCTGAACACCGCGGTCGCCCTGCACGAGCGCGGCGTACTGGAGAAGTACGGAGTCGAACTGATCGGCGCCGATTTCGAGGCCATCCAGCGCGGTGAGGACCGGCAGAAGTTCAAGGACATCGTCGCGAGCGTCGGCGGCGAGAGTGCCCGCTCGCGGGTCTGCTACACGATGGACGAGGTCCGCGATACCGTCGCCGACCTGGGCTTCCCCGTGGTCGTGCGGCCGTCGTTCACCATGGGCGGCCTCGGTTCCGGGATGGCCTACAACGACGAGGACCTGGACCGGATCGCCGGCGGCGGCCTCGCCGCCTCGCCCACCGCGAACGTGCTCATCGAGGAATCCATCCTCGGCTGGAAGGAATACGAGCTCGAGCTGATGCGCGACGGGCGCGACAATGTCGTGATCGTCTGCTCCATCGAGAACGTGGACCCGATGGGTGTGCACACCGGCGATTCGATGACCGTGGCGCCGGCCCTCACCCTGACCGACCGCGAATACCAGAAGATGCGCGATCTCGGCATCGCCATCCTGCGCGAGGTCGGCGTGGATACCGGCGGCTGCAATATCCAGTTCGCGGTGAACCCCGCCGACGGCCGGCTCATCGTCATCGAGATGAACCCGCGGGTTTCGCGGTCGTCGGCGCTGGCGTCGAAGGCCACCGGGTTCCCGATCGCCAAAATCGCGGCGAAACTGGCCATCGGTTACACCCTCGACGAGATCGTCAACGACATCACCAAGGAAACGCCGGCCTGTTTCGAGCCGACCCTCGACTACGTGGTGGTCAAGGCGCCGCGGTTCGCGTTCGAGAAGTTCCCGGGTGCCGACCCCACCCTCACCACCACCATGAAATCGGTGGGCGAGGCCATGTCACTGGGCCGTAATTTCGCCGAAGCGCTGGGCAAGGTGCTCCGGTCGCTGGAAACCAAGGCCACCGGTTTCTGGACCGTCGAGGACGGCACCTGGGCGCCGGCCTCCGCGGACCGGTCCGATATCGACGCCGCCATCAAGGCGATCCTCGACGATCTGCGGACCCCCACCGAAGGCCGCATCTACCAGGTCGAGCGGGCCCTGCGCTTCGGTGCGAGCATCGAATCCGTCGCCGAGGCCTCCGGTATCGACCCGTGGTTCGTCGCCGAGGTCGCCGGGCTGGTGGACCTGCGACGTGAACTCCTCGACACCCCGGTGCTCGACGAATCCCTGTTGCGCCGGGCGAAATACCACGGCTTGTCCGACCGGCAGATCGCGGCGTTGCGGCCGGAACTCGCCGGGGAGGCCGGGGTACGCGCGTTGCGGCACCGGCTCGGGGTCCGCCCGGTGTTCAAAACGGTGGACACCTGCGCGGCCGAATTCGAGGCCAAGACGCCGTACCACTATTCGGCCTACGAACTCGATCCCGAGGCCGAAACCGAGGTCGCCCCGCAGCCCGACCGGGAAAAGGTGATCATCCTCGGTTCCGGGCCGAACCGGATCGGGCAGGGAATCGAATTCGACTACTCCTGTGTGCACGCCGCGCAGACGCTGTCGGCCGCAGGCTACGAGACGGTGATGGTCAACTGCAACCCGGAGACCGTCTCCACCGACTACGACACCGCCGACCGCCTCTACTTCGAACCACTCACCTTCGAGGATGTGCTCGAGGTGTACCACGCGGAAACCGAATCCGGCACGGTCGCCGGCGTGATCGTCCAGCTCGGCGGCCAGACCCCGCTGGGCCTGGCACAACGGCTCACGGCTGCGGGCGTACCGGTGGTCGGCACCAGCGCCGCCGCCATCGACCTGGCCGAGGACCGCGGGGAATTCGGTGACGTCCTGGTCGCGGCCGGGCTGCCCGCCCCCAAGTACGGTACGGCCACCACCTTCGAACAGGCCCGCAAGATCGCCGCCGAGATCGGCTACCCGGTCCTGGTGCGGCCGTCCTACGTGCTCGGCGGGCGCGGGATGGAGATCGTCTACGACGAGGACTCGCTCGAGGGCTATATCTCCCGCGCGACCGAACTCAGCCCCGAACATCCGGTGCTGGTGGACCGCTTCCTCGAAGACGCCATCGAAATCGACGTCGACGCGCTCTGCGACGGCACCGAGGTGTTCCTCGGCGGGGTCATGGAACATATCGAGGAAGCCGGGATCCACTCCGGCGACTCCGCCTGCGCGTTGCCCCCGATCACGCTGGGCCGCAGCGATATCGAGGCCGTCCGCCGCTCCACGATCGCGCTGGCCGAGGGGATCGGTGTCAAGGGCCTGCTGAATGTGCAGTATGCGCTCAAGGACGATGTCCTCTACGTCCTCGAGGCCAACCCGCGCGCCAGCCGCACGGTTCCGTTCGTCTCCAAAGCCACCGCGGTACCGCTGGCCAAGGCGGCGGCCCGGGTCATGCTGGGTGCCACCATCGCCGAACTACGCGCCGAGGGCATGCTGCCCGAAGGTGACGGCGGGCATGTACCGCTCGACGCGCCGGTCGCGGTGAAAGAGGCGGTGCTGCAGTTCCACCGGTTCCGGGGGCCCGACGGCAGCCAGGTCGATTCGCTGCTCTCCCCGGAAATGAAATCCACCGGCGAGGTGATGGGTATCGACGCCGATTTCGGCACCGCGTTCGCCAAGAGCCAGACCGCGGCCTACGGTTCGCTGCCCACCGAGGGCACCGTATTCGTCTCGATCGCCAACCGCGACAAACGGGCCATGGTGTTCCCGGTGAAGCGGCTGCACGACCTCGGCTTCCGCATCCTCGCCACCGCGGGCACCGCGGAAATGCTGCGCCGCAACGGTATTCCCTGCGAAGAGGTGCGCAAGCATTCCGACCCGGTGCCCGCCACGAACGGTAGCGAGCCCCCGGCGGCGTCGATCGTCGAGCAGATCCGCGACGGCGAAGTGGATATGGTCTTCAACACGCCCTACGGCAACTCCGGGCCCCGCGTGGACGGCTACGAGATCCGCAGTGCCGCGGTGAGCCAGAACATCCCCTGTATCACCACCGTGCAGGGCGCCGCGGCGGCCGTACAAGGCATCGAGGCCAGTATCGCCGGCGGACTGGGTGTGCGGTCGCTGCAGGAACTGCATTCGGCGTTGCGTGGCTGAGGACACGACGATGACGAGCACCTTCGGGGGGGGGGGGGGGGGGGGGGGGGGGGGGGGGGGGGGGGCGCGGGGCG
>NZ_JARWPM010000344.1 GCF_029869215.1 Nocardia carnea | reverse complement strand
GGGGGCCCGGCGGCGGCGCGAGCCGCCGGCGCCGCGGGGCCGGCGGCGCCCCACCTTCCCCCCGGCGCCCACAACCCCACCCCCCAAATGCTTCGCCCCCCCCGTCTGCTGTCGATTCTATTCGGCCACTTCGCCGTTGGCCGCTTGCTGCTCGGCGAGTTGTTTGCGAACCTCGTCCATATCGAGCGCCTTGACCTGGGTCACCAGATCCTCGAGCGCCGCGGGCGGCAGCGCGCCGGGCTGCGCGAAGACCAGGACGCCCTCGCGGAAGGCCATGATGGTCGGGATGGACTGGATATTGGCGGCCGCCGCCAGGCCCTGTTCGGCCTCGGTATCGACCTTGCCGTGCACGACATCGGGATGTTTGTCGGCCGATGCCTCGTAGGTGGGTGCGAAACTGCGGCACGGTCCGCACCAGGAAGCCCAGAAATCGACGAGTACCACGTCGTTGCTGGTGACTACCTCATCGAAGTTCTGCTGCGTCAGAGTCTGGGTGGCCATGACGTCCTCTCGTGGTCGGTATACAGGCTGCAACGCCGGCCCCGGCCGCGGTTGTTCCACGGCGGTGTCGTACGCCACCGAACCCCACCCTACGTGCCACCCGGGGGCGGGGTGAGTGCCTACGTCAGCCGTGTTCGGCGATCGGCCAGGCCCGGCGGTGGTCACCGTCCCAGCGGCGCAGCCCCACCACGGTCGCGGTCATGTCCTTGTCCGCGGCCACCGCGGTGACCGCCTCACCGAGCCGCGGTGGCAGGACACGCCGGGCGAGGGTGATATGCGGCGTCCACTGGCCGGGGTGCAGGTTCGCCGGGACGTCCGGGCACGGTGCCACGATCTGGTGAACGCGGCGGTGCCAGGCCAGCAGTTGTTCCGACGGGACCACCGCGCGCACCAGGATCGGCCGGCGCGCCCCGAACACCAGCACCCCGCCCAGCCGGATCGGGAAGGGCCGGAAAGGCAAACCGTCCAGGTCCTTTTCGATCCGCGGCCAGATCTGGCGGGCCACCGCCACCGTGATATGGGGCCGGTGGCTTTCGGTATCGCCGGCCCGGGCACCGCGTCCGAGACCGGGCAGGCCCGCTTCGGCGAGCAGTTCCCACTGTCGCCGGATCCGCTGCTCGGACACCTCGTCGAGCAGAAATTCCACCGACTGCACCATGATCTGCAGACGGTAGCCGCTCATCCGCCGGATATGCGGCGGATCGGGTGCGGTGCTCTGTACCCGCCGGGTCAAATCTCGGTTACTACGGCCGTGTTGTCCCGCCCGTTCGCCTACTGTGCTGACAACGTCCACTGATGACTGTGGACTGTGGGCCACGATTTCGACGGCAGGTGGTGACGGTGGCTGATCGACCCGCGGCTCGGATCCGGCGGATGCTGTGCGTGCTCGCCGGTATCGCGCTGACGGCCGGGTGTGTGACCAATGTCGAGGACACCGGGCCGGTACCGGAGAAGGTGCCGGTGCAGGCGGTGCCCGAACTCGCTGCCCGCCTGCCACCGGAGATCGCCGCGGCGGGGGAGGTGGTGGTCGGCGTGAACGTGCCGTATCAGCCGAACGAATACAAGGACCGGCACGGGACGATAGTCGGTTTCGATATCGACCTGATGGACGCGGTGACCGCGGTGCTGGGGATCCGTGCCCGCTACGCGGAATCGGCGTTCGAGAAGATCATCCCGGCGGTTCAGGCCGGTACCTACGACATCGGGATGTCCTCGATCACCGATACGGCCGAACGGGAACAGCAGGTCGATTTCGTCACCTATTTCACCGCCGGTGTCCAGTGGGCGCAGCGCACCGGCGCCGAGATCGATCCCGAGAACGCCTGCGGGCTCCGGGTCGCGGTCCAGGCCACGACGATCGAGCATATCGAGGAGGTCCCGGCCCGCAGCGAGGCGTGTGTGGCGGCCGGTAAGGAGCCGATCATCATCGACGCATTCGACGAGCAGAGTGCGGTCACCAACGCGCTGGTGCTCGGGCAGGTGGATGCGATGTCGGCGGATTCCCCGGTGACGGCGTATGCCATCAAACAGACCGACGGCAA
This sequence comes from Nocardia carnea, assembly GCF_029869215.1. Lineage (GTDB taxonomy): Bacteria > Actinomycetota > Actinomycetes > Mycobacteriales > Mycobacteriaceae > Nocardia > Nocardia carnea_B. The sequence goes on along the minus strand of NZ_JARWPM010000344.1, from coordinate 9,291 downwards.
GATCGAACCGGCCGGTCCGGTATTCGATGCCGCGCCCTACGGCTGGGCCGTCGCGAAGGGGTCGCCGCTCGCACCCGTGCTGCGCGACGCGGTGCAGCATCTGATCGACAACGGGCAGTACCGGCAGATCACCGAGAACTGGGGTGTGCAAGAAGGGGCGCTGCGCACCTCCGTGATCAACGGCGCGGGGAGCTGACGCCGTGACGGGATACCTCCGCCGCCGCTGTGGCCTGCGCGAACCACGGGAACACGACCCGATGTAGCTTGCCCGACGCGATACCACAGCCAACGCTTCGGCCTGCGCGGACCGCACGAATACGACCCGATGGAGCTGCCATGATCCGATACCGCCGCCAACGGCCCGGCCGCCGCCGGCCGCAGGAACACCCTCGGGGGGAGCTGCCATGACCGGCGGTGCGGACGCGGGACGCGAGCTTTCCGAACCCGAGCCCATCGCGGCCGTACCGCTGCGGCGTCCGGGCCGGTGGTTCGCCGCGGTCCTGATCCTGGTCCTGGTCGGGTTGTTCCTCTACGGTGCCGCCACCAACCCCGCCTACCGCTGGGATGTGTACTGGCAGTATCTGCGCGATACCCGCATCGCGGCCGGTGCGGTCGTCACCCTGGAGCTGACGGTGCTCGCCATGGTGATCGCGGTCGTCCTCGGCACCACTCTCGCGGTGATGAGGTTGTCGCCGAATCCGGTATTGCGCGCCACCGCATGGGTCTACCTCTGGATATTCCGCGGGACGCCGGTGTACGTGCAGCTGGTGTTCTGGGGGCTGGTGCCCTCGCTGTACCAGCATGTGGCCCTCGGGGTGCCGTTCGGGCCGCGTCTGGTCGAGGTGGATGTGCAGAGCCTGCAGGCGGCGTTCGCCTTCGCGGTGATCGGACTGGGACTCAACGAGGCGGCGTATATGGCCGAGATCGTGCGGGCCGGTATCAACTCGGTGGGCGAGGGGCAGCGCGAGGCCTCGATCGCGCTGGGTATGTCCTGGTCGCAGACCATGCGCCGGACCGTGCTGCCGCAGGCCATGCGGGTGATCATCCCGCCCACCGGCAACGAACTCATCAGCATGCTCAAGACCACCGCCCTGGTCACCGCCATCCCGCTCAGCACCGACCTGTTCGGCCGCGCTCGCGATATCTATGGCGTGAACTTTCTGCCGATCCCGCTGCTACTGGTCACCGCGACCTGGTACCTGGCGATTACCAGCATTCTCATGGTCGGCCAGTACTACCTGGAGAAACACTATTCGCGCGGTATCTCCCGGCAGCTGACCGCCAAACAGTTGCGGGAACTGGCCGACGCACAGGGAGAGGCACGGGCGAAATGAGTGCGACGAGTCCAGAGCCGATGGTCCGCGCCGACCGCGTGCACAAGAATTTCGGCGCACTGCGGGTGCTCAACGGGATCTCGCTCGAGGTCCGCCAGGGCGAGGTGCTGTGCCTGATCGGCCCTTCCGGTTCGGGAAAGTCGACCTTCCTGCGCTGTATCAACCATCTCGAGCAGGTCAGCGCGGGCCGGTTGTACGTGGCGGGGGAACTGGTGGGGTACCGGGAGAAGGCGGGCCGGCTCTACGAGCTGCACCCCCGCGAGGCCGCCCGCCAGCGGCGCGAGATCGGGATGGTTTTCCAGCATTTCAACCTGTTCCCGCATCGGACGGCACTCGGCAATGTCATGGAGGCGCCGGTACAGGTGAACAAGGTCCGCAAATCGGTGGCGGCGGCGCGGGCGAAGGAACTGCTGGACCGAGTGGGCCTGGCGGACAAGGCGAATGCCTATCCGGCGCAGTTGTCCGGCGGGCAGCAGCAGCGGGTCGCGATCGCCCGCGCCCTGGCCATGGACCCCAAACTCATGCTGTTCGACGAGCCCACCTCCGCGCTGGACCCCGAGCTGGTCGGCGAAGTGCTCACGGTGATGCGCGAACTCGCCGATTCCGGAATGACCATGGTCGTCGTCACCCACGAGATGGGTTTCGCACGGGAGGTCGCCGATCAGCTGGTGTTCATGGACGCCGGTGTGGTGGTGGAATCGGGTCCGCCGCGCGACCTGCTGGCCCGTCCGGAGCACGAGCGGACCAAGGAGTTCCTGTCGCGGCTGCTGGAGTAGCCGCGGCACCCGGCACGAGCCCGGGGCGGCCCGCGTTCGGTCAGCGCTGCGGCTCCGCCGGGGTGTCTGTGCCGGCCCCGGTATGCGGGCGGCTGCGCCGATCCGGGAAAGGGCGGGACCAGTGCCGCTGCGCTCGGCGGGATCGTCCGCCATTCGCTCGCACACAGCCGGACGCGTGCCCGGAGGTTGCCGGGCGGGCTCCGCCCACAGGAGCGTCAGCGGTGGTGGACGCGGGCGACGACCTGCTCGGTGAATTCCGCTGTCGAGGCGAGTCCGCCGAGGTCGGCGGTGGCGATTCCGGCGGCGAACGTGGCGGCCACCGCATGGTCGATCCGGCTCGCCGCCCGCGCGAGTACCGGCTGCTCGCGGCGGTCCGCCAGCCAGCGCAACAGCATGGCCGCGGACAGGTGCAGGGCCACCGGATTCGCCCGGTTGCGGCCCGCCAGGTCCGGTGCGGCGCCGTGCACCGCCTGTGCCATGGCCCGGTCCGCCGAGCAGTTCAGCGAGGCCGCGGTGCCCAGTGATCCGGCGAGCTGGGCGGCGAGATCGGAGAGGATATCGCCGAAGAGATTCTCGGTGACCAGCACGTCGTAGTCGCCGGGGGAGCGCACCAGATGGGCGGCGGCCGCATCGACGTGTTCATCGTTCACGGTGATCCCGGGGTACTTCCGCGCGACGGCGTAGCAGGTGTCCCGGAACAGTCCCATGGTCAGCGGCAGCACATTCGCTTTGTGCACGATCGTCACCTGCTTGCGACGAGCCGCGGCCAGCCGGAACGCCTCGTGCGCGATCCGCTCGCACGCCGCCCGGGTCACCAGGCCGACCGAGAGCGCGATATCGGGGGTCGGGCAGAATTCGCCGGACCCGACGGCCATATTGCGATCGGCGTAGAACCCTTCACTGTTCTCCCGCACGATCACCAGATCGATATCGTCGGCCATCGCGCGGATTCCCGGAAACGCCTGCGCCGGACGGATATTGGCGTGCAGGCCGAAATGGCGGCGGATGGCCCCGCCGGGGGCGATCCGGTGCTCCGGCGGATAGGACGCGTTGTCGTGCGGGCCGAGGATCCAGCCGTCGGTACCGGCCAGGCCCTCCAGGGTGAATTCCGGTAGTGCCGTCCCGAATTCCTCGATCGCCCGCCGGCCCATCGGCAGTGCGACCCACTCCGCGGCCGGGCCGCCGGCGGCCGCCAGCGCCTCGTCCACGACCCGCCGGGCCGAAGCCACCACCTCGGGCCCGATCCCGTCGCCGTCGACGAGCCCCAGCCGCAGCCGCTGTCCCGATGCTGTCCCGTCCATGCGGTCATCGTCGCAGGGGCCTGCCTACCGGGACTGTGCCGGGCCGATGGTGATGAGACCGTGCGCCGTCGGTGAGGGGGCGGGCATCCCCCGCCTTCCGTGGCTCGCGAAACCGCGCGCCGACGCGCCCGTTCGCCGGACGTGGTCGTGCGAGCCTGTGAAACCCGGTGGCCGTGGTCGTGGCCGGCCGCCGGGGTCGGTGGCGAGCGGGCACCCGAATGCCCGTGGATGCGGTGACGGTCCGGATGCGCCGTGGCCGGCGTGGTGGCGGCAGCGGACCGTCTCGATCAGCCGGCTTCACGGTGGGCGAATCCCGGCGCCGCCGTCGATCCCCGCCGCGGCCAGATCTTGCTGTTGGCGGCCCCGACCTTGTTGGTGCGCGGGCACACTGCTATCTTGGTGATATCACTTTGATAGAGGGAGGATGTCATGAAGTTCCGGGACGCCGCACGGGTCAACGGGTTCGTGATCTTGCTGATCTGGTTCGTGCTCACGATCGCGCTGGCGGCCGTGGCGGTGGCGGGCTTCGTCGCTTTCGGGCAGAACCAGAACGCCGCCGCGCTGGCCGGGGCGATCGTCGCCTGCGTACTGGCGGTGTTGCTGCTGCTCGGGATCACCGGGCTGACCGTGGTGAACCCGAACGAGGCCAAGGTCGTGCAGTTCTTCGGCCGCTATATCGGCTCGGTGAGCGATCCCGGGTTCTTCTCGGTCCTACCGCTCACCGACCGGCGCAGCATCTCGCTGCGGGTGCGCAACTTCGAAACGCAGAAGCTGAAGGTCAACGACGCCGACGGCAATCCCGTGGAGATCGCGGCGGTGGTGGTCTACAAGGTGGTCGACAGTTTCAAGGCCGCGTTCGCCGTCGACGACTACGAGGAATACGTCGAGACCCAGTCCGAGGCCGCGGTGCGGCATCTGGCCACCACCCATCCCTACGACGCCCACGACGAAGACCGCACCAGCCTGCGCGATGGCGCCGAGGTCGCCTCGGAACTCACCGTGGAACTGCGGGAACGTACCGAAACCGCGGGTATCGAGGTGATCGAGGCCCGGATCACCCACCTCGCCTACGCACCGGAAATCGCCCAGGCGATGCTGGTCCGCCAGCAGGCGAACCAGGTGGTCGCCGCCCGGGCGCGGATCGTGGAAGGCGCGGTCGGCATGGTCGGGATGGCGCTGGACCGGCTCGCCGCCGAAGGGATGGTGGAACTGGACGAGGAACGGAAGGCCGCCATGGTGTCGAACCTGCTGGTGGTGCTGTGTGGTGATCGGCCTGCCCAGCCGGTGGTGAACGCGGGATCGCTGTACTCCTGATGACGGAGCGCAAGAAGGTCCTGCTCCGGCTCGACCCGGCGGTCTACGACGCGGTGGCGAAATGGGCGGCCGACGATCTGCGCAGCGTCAACGCGCAAATCGAGTTCGCCCTGCGGCGTGCGCTCGAACAGGCCGGGCGTTCGCCGCGGACGGGTCGCGGCGACGACAGCTGAACGGGTGGGAATGCAGGCGGTCCGGTCCCTCGCGGTCGGAGGGATCGGATCGGATCGCGTCGGGGAGGGAGCGGACCGTGCGAGCTGGGAACGAGCTGGGGCCGGGTTACTCGGGTTTGTGGCTGATGAAGATGGCGGTGCCCGGGAAGATCTGTCCACGGAGGGGGCTCCACTGGCCCCATTCGCGGTCGAGCCATTCCGGCCAATCCGGCTCGACTATGTCGTCGAGGATCAGGCCGGCCGCCACTATCTCCCGGACTCGGTCGCCGATCGTGCGGTGGTGTTCCACGTAGGTGCAGCGGCCGTCGGCGTCGAATTCCGTATAGGGGGTTCGGTCGAAGTAGGGGAATACGGCTTCCAGGCCGTCCGGTCCGGGATCGTCGCGGAAGATCCAGCGCATCGGGTGGTTCACCGCGAAAACCCAGCGTCCGCCGGGGCGCAGGACCCGGGCGACCTCCCGCATCACCCGTGCGGAATCGGCGACGAAGGGGACCGCGCCGAACGCCGAGCAGGCCAGATCGAAGGATTCGTCCGCGAACGGCAGCGCTTCGGCGCCGGCCTGCACCAGCGGGACCCGGGGGCCGCCCCGGTCCATCGCGGCAAGCCCCCGTGACAGCATTCCCATCGATATATCCAGCCCGATCGGATACGCGCCCTGACCGGCGAGCCAGCGCGCGCAGGGCGCCGAACCGCAGCCGACTTCCAGGATCCGCTTACCGGCGATCTCGCCGAGCAGCCGCATATCGCCCTCGTGCAGGCCCTCCGGGCACCAGACGAACTCGCCCCCGGGGCTTGCCGTACCCAGGAACTCGCCGTGCGTATCGTGGTACTGGCCGGCGTCGGCATCCCACCAGCGCCGGTTCGCACGTTCGCTTTCGGCCGAATCGACTCGTGAGCGTGCGGCACCCGTGGTTCCCAGCAGTGCGGTGGCCTGAGCGTGGCGATCTTGAACGAGGTCGTCGGACACGATGCGAAGCCTATAGATCCGCAGCGGGGGGTCGTTTGCCCGGCTGGATGCGGGTCGCGTACGCTGAACCCGCAAGTGATCACACCCGGAGCCGCTGGGTGTATCGCAGCGTACCGAAAGTTCCAATGTCCGCAACCGATCACAATCCGTCCGGAGCAAACCGCCACATGCCCACCACCGTCACCTCGCCGCAGGTAGCCGTCAACGATATCGGCTCCGCCGAGGACTTCCTCGCCGCCATCGACGCCACGATCAAGTACTTCAACGACGGCGATATCGTCGAAGGAACCATCGTCAAAGTCGACCGCGACGAGGTCCTGCTCGACATCGGTTACAAAACCGAAGGCGTCATCCCGTCTCGCGAGCTCTCCATCAAGCACGATGTCGACCCCAACGAGGTCGTTTCCGTGGGCGATGAGGTGGAGGCCCTTGTTCTCACCAAGGAGGACAAAGAGGGCCGCCTGATCCTGTCCAAGAAGCGGGCGCAGTACGAGCGCGCCTGGGGCACGATCGAGGAGCTCAAGGAGAAGGACGAAGCCGTTCGCGGCACCGTGATCGAGGTCGTCAAGGGCGGTCTGATCCTCGATATCGGTCTGCGCGGCTTCCTGCCCGCCTCCCTGGTCGAGATGCGCCGTGTCCGCGATCTGCAGCCGTACGTCGGCAAGGAGATCGAAGCCAAGATCATCGAGCTGGACAAGAACCGCAACAACGTGGTTCTGTCGCGTCGCGCCTGGCTGGAGCAGACCCAGTCCGAGGTGCGCAGCGAATTCCTGCACCAGCTGCAGAAGGGCCAGGTCCGCAAGGGTGTGGTCTCCTCCATCGTCAACTTCGGCGCCTTCGTCGACCTCGGCGGTGTCGACGGTCTGGTGCACGTCTCCGAACTGTCCTGGAAGCACATCGATCACCCGTCCGAGGTGGTCGAGGTGGGCAACGAGGTCACCGTCGAGGTTCTCGACGTCGACCTGGACCGCGAGCGCGTCTCGCTGTCGCTGAAGGCCACCCAGGAAGATCCGTGGCGGCAGTTCGCCCGCACCCACGCCATCGGCCAGATCGTGCCGGGCAAGGTCACCAAGCTGGTGCCGTTCGGCGCGTTCGTCCGCGTCGAAGAGGGCATCGAGGGCCTGGTGCACATCTCCGAGCTGGCCGAGCGCCACGTGGAGGTCCCGGACCAGGTCGTGGTCGTCGGCGACGACGCGATGGTCAAGGTCATCGATATCGACCTGGAGCGTCGCCGGATCTCGCTGAGCCTCAAGCAGGCCAACGAGGACTACAGCCCCGAGTTCGATCCGTCGAAGTACGGTATGGCCGACAGCTACGACGAGCAGGGCAACTACATCTTCCCCGAGGGCTTCGATCCCGAGACCAACGAATGGCTCGAGGGCTTCGACAAGCAGCGGGAAGAGTGGGAGGGCCGCTACGCCGAGGCGGAGCGCCGGCACAAGATGCACACCGCGCAGATGGAGAAGATGGCGGCCGACGCCGCGGCCGAGGCCGCCGGCGGCACCGGTTCGTCGAACTACTCCTCCGAGAGCGGCGCGCAGTCGGCATCGAGCCAGCCGGAATCCACCGGCGGTTCGCTGGCCAGCGATGCGCAGCTCGCCGCGCTGCGGGAGAAGTTGTCCGGTAACGCCTGAGGCGGTATCGGGTAGCCCCGAGAAAACGCCCGAAAACCCCCGGTTCCTGGTGAACCGGGGGTTTTCGCTGTCAATACCCCACGGTGAACCGCCGCTGGATATGCCGCGGCAACTCGGCTTCGTCCAGCAGTGCCACGGCGAGATCCTCGGCCGAGATATCGCGGCCACCGGTATCGAGTAGCAGATCGCCGCCGATCCGGAACCGCCCGGTGCGCTCACCCGGTTCGATGCGGCCCGACGAGGGGCTCAGGTAGGTCCACAGCCGGTTCGACATTCGATAGACGTTCAGCGCGTCCCGTAACGCCGATACGACGCGGTGGTACTCCATGGGGACACCGAGATCACGCGGCAGGTTCTCGGCGAAACCGGGTTCGTCGACGAGCTGTCGGCCGGGCGCCACCTCGAGGCTGCCCGCACCGCCGACCACGATCAACCGCAGTGCCGGATGCCGGGCCAGCGCCCGCACCATCGCCTGCGCCCCGGTGACGAAATCCCCGGCACGCGCGATGGTTTCGTCGATACCGTGCCCGGCGTTGACAGCGCTGATCACTACGTCCAGGCCGCTGACGGCTGCGGCGATACTGTCCGCTTCGCGCCAGTCGGCCACCTGCCAGGTGACCTTCCCGCGGTCACGCTGGACACGGGCGGCGTCCCCGGTGAATCCCCGGACGCGGTGGCCGCGGCGTACCGCCTCCGCGACGACCCGGGAACCGATCACGCCGGTGGCGCCGAAAACTCCGATATCCATACGACCACTCCGATGTACGTGCCGTTTATTTACTACACGGCGTTCAGTAACTACACGGTGAATAGTAACCGCGCGATGTAGGGTGTCAACCGTGGCCGAGGCAGTGACGAGTCGCCGGGAGCGACTGCGCGCGCAGACAACGCAGGAAATCAAGACGGTCGCGTTACGGTTGCTCGCCGAGGGCGGTCCTGATGCCATCGCCCTGCGTGCCATCGCCCGGGAGATGGGTATGACCGCCGGCGCGGTCTACGGCTATTTCTCCACCCGCGACGAGCTGATCTCGACCCTGATCTCTGACGTCTACACGGCCCTGGTGGACCGTCTGGAAGTCGCTCGCGACGCGGCGCCCCCGGACGATCCGGGCGGCCGCATCATCGCGTGGGGAGAAGAAGTGCGGGCGTGGGCGGTGCAGCGGCCGGCCGAATTCCGGCTGATCTACGGGGATCCGGTGCCCGGTTACCGGCCGCCGCCCGGTGGACCCGCCGCTGCCGCGGAACTGCGAGCGTGCACGGGATTGGTCGGGCTGGCGGCGGGGGCGTGGCCGCATGTCTCCGGCGCCGGTGGTGCCGTGTTCGAGTGGACGGATTTCGGGGCGGATCTGGTCGCGCATGTGCGGGCGGAGTACCCGGAGCTGCCGCCGGCGGGACTGGCCCTGGCTCTGCGTATCTGGGGCCGGATGCACGGGTTGATCGCGCTGGAGGTGTACGGCCATCTGGGGCCGCAAACGCCCGACCCGGCCAAACTCTTCCACGCCGAGATGCTCGCTTCGGTCCGCGAACTCGGGCTGTAATCCTTCCCCGGAAACGGTGACGGCCCCGCCCAAAATCCCGGCCCGATTAGGGGTAATGGGCGTCAGCCCGCGGGGGGCCGAAAACACCCCCCCCCGCCGTGCCCCTTAACACATCGCACCCGTCTACCGCGGCGGCGCCCCCCCCCAACGACAGTTCCTCGACGATGCGTCCGTCGTCATCCAACGATTCGACGATTTCGGCGATCGCTCCGACGGGCGCCGTGCAGCCCGCCTCGAGTTCGGCGAGCAGGGCC
>NZ_JARWPM010000343.1 GCF_029869215.1 Nocardia carnea | reverse complement strand
CGGCCCCCCCCCCCGGGTGTGTTCTCCCCCCCCCCCCCCCCCCCCCCCGCCCCGCGGGGGGGGCGGCCCCCCCGCGGGGGGGCGGGCCCCCCCCCCCCCCCCCCCCGGGGGGCCCCCCGGGCCGGCAAGGATCGGCCCGCTACAGCGGTAGCCCGTAGGTCGCTTCTGCCCGGGTTCGAGAATGCCACTCTCCAGAACTGCGAATGCTGATTCCGATTTGGGATAACCTGCAGGCAGGTCAGCAGAGACCATGCGCAGAACTGCCCGACTCCGAAGCGGTCGAGCGCGGTGACAACCCACGGCAACCGCTTGTGGGTTATCGCTGTGGACCGCGTAATTGACACACATCACAGAACAAGGAAGTTCGTATATGTCTTGTCAATCACTTCGCTCGCGCCGCCGCCCGCGCCTGCTTGCCGTACTGGTCGCCGGGCTCCTGTGGGCCGCGGTGGCCGGCTGCGGTGTCGACCAAACCTCGGGCCCCTCGGCGACCTCGGGCGACGCGACACTCGCCTTCGCGGTCCAGGGCGCACCGAACTCCCTCGATCCCGCACAGCTGGTGGAGGGCCAGCAGGCGTACGTGTGGTCGGGAATCTTCGACACCCTCCTGTACCTGGACAAAGAGGGAAAACTACAGCCCAACGCCGCCGAGAGCTGGCAGATCAGCGATGACGCTCGTACGGTGACCCTGACCCTGCGCGCCGGCATGACCTTCAGTTCCGGCGCCCCGGTGAACGCGGCCGCGGTGAAGACGACCATGGAGCGCACCAAGGCGACGCCCGGGCCGATGCAGAACTGGCTGGAGGTGGTCGAGGCCGTCCGCACACCGGACGATCGCACCGTCGTCCTCGAACTCGCCCGGCCCGACGCGGGTCTGCTGCCCGCACTTGCCATGGGGCCGGGAGTAATCGGCGATCCGGCGACCATCGACCAGCCCGGCACAGCCTTGAACCCGGTCGGCTCCGGGCCGTACACCCTCGATACCGCGCAGACTGTGCACGGGACGACCTATGTGCTGAACCGCCGCGACGACTACTGGAACGCCGACGCGTATCCCTTCGCCACAGTGAAGGTTCGCGTGATCCCCGACCGTACGGCCGTTTTGAACGCCCTGCAGGCAGGCGAACTCAATGCGGGCTCCGTCGAGGTCACGCACCTGCCCCGGCTCGAAGCGAGCGGCTTCCAGGTCACTCCGGTCGAAGGTGCCTCGCTGGTCAGCCTGATCATTGCCGATCGAAAAGGCGAACTGGTTCCCGCCCTTGCCGATCAACGCGTCCGCGCGGCGATCAACATGGCCCTCGATCGCACGAAAATCGTCGAACAGCTCATCCACGGATCCGGCACACCCACGGTGCAGACCTTCAGCCCGAAGGGCCCTGCCTACGATCCCGCGCTGGCGGACGAGTACTCCTTCGATATCGCCGGAGCCAAGAGGCTCCTGGCCGAGGCGGGCTACCCGGACGGGTTTGCGGTGACGATGCCGGAAACGGCTCATGCCAAACCCTTCGCCCCTACTGTCACCCAATCACTGGCGGCCATCGGTATCACCGTGAACTGGGAGCCGATACCGCAACAGCAGGCACCCGCCGCCGTGGCGTCGAAACGATTCCCCCTGGTGCTCGCCATCGACGGTGCCGCGCCGTTTCCTCGTGAACTGCAGGGGTTCGCACCGGAGCACGCCCGTAATCCCTTCCACACCGTCGAGCCGGAGCTCACCGCACTGATCGATCAGTTCAACCGGGCGCTCGATCCGGAGCGCGCCGACGAACTGGCCAAGGAGATCAACGCGTTCACCGTGCGCTACGCGTGGGATGCGCCCTTACTGCACGTCACCGTCAATTGGGTGACCAGAACCGGCGTCGAGTACGTATGGCTCGGCCCGCTGGGGCTGAACTCCGTACGACAGTTCGATATAAGGACGTGATCGAGCATGGTCCTCTACGCGCTCCGGCGGCTGGCAACCGGCTTGGTACTGGCCGTGCTGGTCACCCTGATCACCTATGTGCTGCTGAGTAGCTCGTTCGACAGTATCGTGCACAGCGTCGTGGGCCCCGCCGCGACCCCGGAGACCATCGCGGCACGCAAGACCGCAATGGGGCTGGACCGCCCGGTCCTGGTGCAGTACGTGGATTGGCTGAGTCACGCTGTCCGTGGTGATTTCGGTGTTTCCTACTTCACCAGCGAACCGGTCGGGCCGGCGGTTTCCACCCGCCTCGGGGTGACTCTGTCCGTGGTCGTGGTCGCCCTCGCCATCACCGCTGTCGTCAGCACCGCCCTGGGTGTCCTGGCGGCCACCCGCAGCGGCGCAATCGACCGCATGGCACAGGGCGTCTCCCTGACCGGAATGCTGCTGCCGAATCTGCTGCTGGCGATCATCCTGGTCTACGTCCTCGCCATCGAACTGAAGCTGCTGCCCGCCACCGGCTTCACCCACTTCAGCGAGGACCCCGCCCGCTGGGCCGCCACCATCACCATTCCGGTGATCGTGCTGGTCATCAACGGAATCGCCAATCTCAGCGCGCAAGTGCGCGGCGCGATGATCGACGAACTGCGCAAGGACTACGTCCGCACCCTGCGCACCCGGGGTATCTCCACCCGGTCGGTGGTGCTGCGGCATGCCTTGCGTAATGCCGCCGGGCCGGCGCTGACAGTGCTCTCGCTGGAGTTCATCACCATGCTCGGCGGGGCGCTCATCATCGAAAACGTGTTCGCGATGCCTGGTTTCGGTTCGTACGCCTTCATCTCGGCCGTCCAGGGCGACGTGCCGGTCATCATGGGCATCACGCTGTTCGCCGTGATACTGGTCGTGGGCATCAACCTGACCGTGGACCTGGTGAACGGCTGGCTGAACCCGAAGGCGAGGATCCATTGAACGCGGCACTTCCCCCCACCGGCGTGACCACCACCGACGAACCGATAACTCGCACCGGCACGGTCCGGCGACTGCTCCGCGATCCGCAGGCCGTCGCCACCGCCGGGATCCTCCTCGTCCTCGTGGCACTCGGCCTGGCGGCCCCCGTGTTGGCCGGGCACGACCCGAACTTCGCTTCCCTGGACGCCGTCAACGCGGATATCGGGACACCCGGATTCCCACTCGGCGGCGACCAGAACGGGCGCGATATGTTCGCGCGATTGCTGCACTCGATCAACACCAGCGTGGTATCGGCGCTCATCGGCACGAGTATCGCGCTGGTCATCGGGGTCAGCTCCGGCCTCGTCGGTGGCTATTTCGGTACCCGCACCCGCGTGGTCACCGAATGGGTGTTCAACCTGATCATGACCTTTCCCGGCCTGCTGCTGCTGATCGTGCTCATGCCGGTCACCCAGGGCGACTTCCGGGCCACCATGGCGATCTTCGGCGTGCTGCTGTCGCCCGCGGTGTACCGCATCACGCGCAATCAGGTGCTCGGTGTGAAGAACGAACTGTTCGTGGATGCCGCGCGCGTATCCGGGCTGCCGGACCGGCGAATCCTGGCCCGGCACGTACTGTTCGTGGTCCGGGGGCCGATCATCATCGCCACCGCCTTCCTCGCCGGATCCGCCATCGGTGTACAGGCGGGACTGGCATTCCTCGGTGTCGGTTCCAGCTCGGTGCCGAGCTTCGGCGCCATGATCGCCGACGGCTTCGTCAACCTGTACGTCGAGCCACTCCAGTTCGTCTGGCCGAGCCTGGCCCTCGGCATCATGACCGCGTCGCTGGTGTTGTTCGGCAATGCCCTGCGCGACACCTTGGAGGGTCCCCGCCACAAACCCGTCAAGATAGCGGGCGCGCGACGTCCACCCGCCCTCGACAGCGACGATATGCCCACCACGTCCGCGCTGTTGACGGTACGGGATCTCACCATCGCTTATCCGTCGCCGTCCGGTGAGCTCAGAGAAGTGGTCAGCGGCGTCTCGTTCAGCCTCGACGCCGGCGAAACCTTGGGGCTGGTGGGCGAATCCGGTTCCGGTAAGACCCAGACCGCCTTCGCTGTCCTCGGTGTTCTCCCGCCCGAGGCGGTGGTCACCAGTGGATCCGTCATGATCGACGGGTACGAACTGCTCGGCCGCAGCGAAAAACAACTTCGCGCCGTACGCGGACGCGATATCGCCTATGTGCCGCAGGAGCCGATGACCAATCTCGACCCCTCGGTCACGATCGGCTCGCAACTCGCCGAGGGAGTGCGTGCTGCTACGCCGATGTCGCGCCGAGCGGCCCGCAAACGGGTTATCGCCCTGCTGGGCCAAGTGGGCATCCCGGATCCCGAGCGGACATTCTCCTGCTACCCGCACCAGATCTCCGGTGGTATGGCGCAACGCGTTCTCATCGCCGGTGCGGTCGCGTCCCGGCCCCGGGTACTGATCGCCGACGAACCGACCACCGCGCTCGATGTCACCGTGCAGGCCGAGATCCTGGATCTGCTCCGCGACCTACAGCAACAACTGGATATGGCAGTGCTGCTGGTGACCCACAATTTCGGCGTGGTGGCCGACCTGTGCGATCGCGTCGCGGTGATGCGCCGCGGCGAGATCGTCGAATCCGGAGACACCCTCACGCTCTTCACCGAGCCACAGCACGAGTACACCCGGATGCTGCTCGATTCCATCCTCGACGGCAGCGTGGTACGCAACGATCCACCCACCGGTGGAGCTGCCGAGACAACCACCCCGACCGCCATGGCTGCGGAGTGAGTGAGCGTGATGACTTCCCTACTCGAAGTGAACGATCTACGCGTCGGCTTTCCGGGTCGCGGATTCCGTGCCCGGCCCGTCGAAGTGCTGCACGCGGTGTCGCTGACCGTCGCTGCCGGTGAGACCTTGGGCCTGGTCGGCGAATCCGGGTCCGGAAAAACCACCATCGGGCGTGCCGTATTGGGTTTGGTACGGCCGAGCGGCGGAAGTATCCGATTCGACGGTGCGGACATCACCTCTCTCGGCGGCACCGCCCGGCGAGCGCTGGCCCGCGACCTGCAGGTGGTCTTCCAGGACCCGTACGGCTCCCTCAACCCCTCCCTGACGATCGGCGATATTCTCAGCGAGCCGCTGGTCGTGCACGGCACCGGACCGGCCGCCGCCCGTGCCCGCGTCGCCGAACTGCTGGACCAGGTCGGCCTGCCGGCGGACTCCGCCGAGCGCCTGCCCCGGGAGTTCAGCGGCGGCCAGCGGCAACGTATCGCCATCGCCCGGGCGCTGGCTCCCGAGCCGAAGCTCATCGTCTGCGACGAACCCGTTTCCGCACTCGACCTGTCGACCCAGGCGCGGGTGCTCGACCTCTTCGTCGATATCCAGCGGCGCACCGGGGTGGCCTACTTGTTCATCTCCCACGATCTCGCCGTCATCCGGCATATCAGCCATCGGGTCACCGTGCTCTACCGCGGCGATATCGTGGAAACCGGCCCGGCCACCACCGTCACCGGCACCCCCGAACATCCGTACACCCAGCGCCTGCTCCTGGCCGCGCCCGTCACCGATCCGGTCGAGCAGCGACGCCGCCGCGAAGAGCGCCGGCGGCTGGCCGAAACAGGCCCTACCGGATAGGAATCGGTTCACATCCGTGGTCGATCCGGCCGCCCGCGAGAGGGATCGCCGGAACGACCCCCGGGATAGTCGTCACCCGCCGGGTGCGCCACGCCCACACCTCGCGGTCGGCGTGGCGCACCCGGTTCAGCGGCCGGCCCGCGGCAGCTCGTGCCCGGACAACAGGGTGACCAGATCGATCAGCGCGCCGTGGTCCCGGCCACCGTAGCCCTGGGCGACAAGGGCACCCATGAGCTGAGCCACCACGGCTCCGAGCGGAATTGCCGCTCCGGCTTCCCGGGCCGCGGACTGGAGGATCCCGAGATCCTTGTGGTGCAGATCGACCCGGAAGCCGGGCTCGAACCGGCGCTCGGCCATGGCCTGCGCCTTGTGGTCGAGAATCCGGTTGCCCGCCAGCCCGCCGGCCAGTACCCGGATCGCCGCCGCAGTATCCACCTCGTGGGCTCGCAGAAAGACCAGAGCCTCGGCGACCAGTTCGATGGTGCCCGCGACGATCAGCTGATTCGCGGCCTTGACGGTCTGCCCCGCGCCGGCGGCGCCGACGTGCACGACCGTGCCGCCGACGGCGTCCAGGACCGGTTTCGCAGTGGCGAAATCCGCGTCCGTGCCGCCGACCATGATCGACAAGGTCCCGTCGACGGCACCTTGTTCCCCGCCGGAAACCGGTGCGTCCACCGCCCGGATCCGGGCGGCGATCTCGCGCGACACATCGGGCCTGATGGTGCTGCAGTCGATCAGCAGTGCACCGGGAGACGCATGGGCGAGCACACCCTCGGTGCCCAGCACCACGTCCCGGACATCCGGGGAGTCCGGCAGCATCGTGATGATCACCTCGGCGCCGCGGACTGCCTCGGCGATCGAGCCGGCGGCCTTACCGCCCACCGCGACGAGGCGGTCCACCTTGGCCCGGCTCCGGTTGTAGCCGGTGACCTCGAAACCGGCCTTCACCAGGTTCGCCGCCATCGGGCCGCCCATGATCCCCAGGCCGAGGAAACCGATCTTCGTCATCGCAATGTTCTCCCAATTCACCGTGCTGATCGCCGACCGGGCTCACCGCCCGGCCCGCGATTCGGCGGTCGCCGAGTGCGCCGGTTCCCACCGAACCAACCGGCAGCGCAGTACCGCAATCTGTTGCGCCCAGTTGCCCTGTTCGCCGCACGGACAACTCCCGGCCCGTGGCGGGCGCGCTGGCCGGTCAACCGGTTGCCATAATCGGAGAGATCGGCAACGCGCCAGATCCTGGCAGAGGCCGGAAGACCGAACCGATGAGGAGACGATGTGGCGAGCAGGCGGGCAGGCGGTGGAACCCCCGGCGGCAACCGCGGTACCGATGTGACGATCTACGATATCGCCCGGGCGGCCGAGGTGAGCCCGTCCACGGTCTCCCGCGCACTGCACAAGCCCGGCCGCATCAATGCCAAGACAGCGCAGCATATCCGGGATACAGCCCAAGCTCTCGGCTATCGGATCAATCCCCTGGCCCGTGCCCTGCCCACCGGGCGCACCCGCATGCTCGGCCTGCTCTTGTCCGATATCACCAATCCTGTCTTTTTCGACCTTGTCCGAGGGGCCGAGCGGATCACCGCCCGGCAGCGCTACACCCTGGTGGTCGCCGAATCGCAGGAGACCGCCGCGCTGGAGTGGGAGACAGCGGATCGGCTGCTCCCCTCGGTCGACGGACTCGTGCTGGTCGCTTCGCGCCTCGGCGACGATCAGATCCAGCGACTCGACGATCAACGTCCGCTCCTGCTGGTGAACCGCGTGGTGCCCGGCGTCACCGGCATCGTTCCCGATGTGCTCCCGGGCATCCGGGCGGCCCTGGACTATCTCGCCGACCTCGGGCACCGATCGCTGGCGTTCTTGTCCGGTCCTGCCAACTCCTGGATGAGCACTCTGCGGTGGGAAACACTGCTGGACGAGGCTCCCCGGCGATCGATGACCGTCGTCGAGATAGGGCCGGGCGAACCGACAACCGAAGGCGGCAGGAAGAGCCTCCGCCGCGTCGTCGCGTCAGGTGTGACCGCCGTGGTGACCTACAACGATCTGATGGCCATCGGCTTGCTCCAGGCGAGCAAGAACGCGGATATCGCCGTTCCGGAGCGGTTGAGCATCGTCGGATTCGATGACATATTCGGCTCCGATTTCACCACTCCGCCCATCACCACCATCCGGACACCGCTGGGCGCCATGGGCGAAGAGGCCGTTCGACGGCTCATCGCCGAGATCGACGACGAGGAACCGGAGGGCGGTGACAAACCACTGGAAACTGTATTCGTCCAGCGCGGCTCCACCACGACACCGTCATCCTGACTCCGCACGACGACCCGAGGCATTCGCCGCCACGATTCGCGCGACCTCGGCAGGCGCTGCGGCGGGGGCCAGATGTCCCACGCCGGGAAGGATTTCGAGTCCGGCCCCGGGGATGGATCGGGCGATGAATCGCTGTTCGTCCGGAGGTGTCGCGATATCCCGGGCACCGCCGACAACCACTGTCGGCGCCGTCACCCTCGGTAGATCGCCACGCACATCCGCGGCGGCGAGGACATCGCACCCTACCGCGTACGCTTCCGGACTGATCGACCGCAACATATCGGCATACGCCGCGACGATCTCGGGATGCCGGCGGCGGAACTCCGCAGTGAACCATCGGTCCATCACGAACGGCACGAGTGGTTCGAGGCCGCCCTGCCGGACGGATCGCGCCCGCTCGATCCACGCTTGCGGCTCGTAGACGGCCGCACTGCACAGAACAGTCAGTGAGGAGACGCGTTCGGGTGCACGGGCGGCGGCACGGATCGCGACCATTCCGCCGATCGATACCCCGGCGAGATGCACACGCTCGATTTCGAAACGATCCAGGACGGCCAAGAAGTCGTCGACGAGAACATCGATCCCGGCGACGCCGTCCCCCAACGGGGCCCGTCCGTGCCCACGCTGATCGCAGCGGACGATATCGAACGACTCCCGCAGCCTCGCGACCACGTCGTCCCACAACTCCAGTGTCGTACCGAGGGAATTCAACAGTGCAACGGTTCCGGCTCCGGGACCCGAGCGCAGGGCGCGATCGAGAACGGCGCCACCAGCAGGACGACTGTGCATTGGACCGGCACCCACCCTTGTGACGACTCAGGCGAAACACTTACCGCGGAACAGGACGACATCGCCCGAGAGGCAATGTTGCCCGGACCGGACCACCCTCGCACGCGCCCCACCAGAACGTCAACCGGTTGCCACCCCAGATTGGCCGAGACGGGAACCTGCACCGAAGAACCGGCAAATTACTCGTCAGCCTCCACCACCGGGATTGGCATCCGGTTGCCAAATGGCATGGCCGCTGCTTGACTGTAACGTGACGGCGACGCCTCAGCGGTCCGCCACGGCAGTTCGCCGACCATGCGAACGGCCGCGATCAAAGCCGCGCACAGCAGGTTTTGCGAAGGAGCACACCCGCATGTCAGTCAGCACCGCCCACGGCACGCATAGTCGATGGCAGCAGCCGTTCACGGTCTTTCAGACCAACCTCCAGGACATCGACGCCACGATGGACGTAGCGGCTGCACTCGATGTCATCGAGCGGCACGGGGCCGACACCTGGCTGCTCAATGCCGGCGGGATCACCGCGTTCTACCCGACCGACCTGGAATACCACACGCGCAACCCATTCCTCGACCAGCGTCCCTCCGGCGATCTCCTGGGCGACGCGGTGACAGCAGCGAACAAGCGCGGGATACGGGTGCTCGCCCGGCTCGACCTGTCCAAGGTCTCCGCCGAAACCGCCGCCCGCCATCCCGACTGGCTGTTCGTCTCGCACAGTGGGCAACCGCAGATCTACCAAGGGCTGTACAGCACGTGCCCGTCCGGGGAGTACTACCAGCAGCGGACGCTCGAAATCCTCGACGAGATACTCGACCGCTACCCGGTCGACGGTTTCTTCTTCAACTGGTTCAACTTCAATGAGCGGGACTACGGCCAGGTAATCCACGGCGTATGTCACTGCGCTTCCTGCCTGCAAGGATTCGCGGAGATGAGCGGCGGCGAACCGCTCCCCGACGACCATCGCTCGCCCAGCCTTCTACAGTGGCGCCGGTACACGGAGACAACGCTGGCGGGGCTGGCGAGGAAGTACAACCACCACACGGCGACCCGCGACCGGGACCTCGCGATGATCCTGCGCAAGGGCGCCCCGATCGTGTACCACGAAGGCAACAATGCCTTCCTGCAGATGCCGGGCAAGGATTTCTGGCCACACGCGACCGCGGAGGCTGTCAGCGCGCATATCTCGGCCCGCCCGGACACCCCGCTCGTGCTCAACACGGTGGCCCATATCGACTCGACGTACCGGATGGGGGCGGAGCAGCCGGAGCACGTCGCCCAGCATCTGATCCAGGCAATCGGACGCGGGGGAAATCCCTCCACCTACATCCTCGGCGCACCCGGCCGGCTCCCGATGACCAGCGTCTCGCTGGCCCAGGATGTCACACGATTCCATCGCGCACAGCACGAACTCTATGCGGCTCTGCACCCGGCAGCGTCGATTGCCCTGGTACGACCAGGGGCTCGCGGCGCCTCCGGCGCTTATCTGGACTCGATCGAGGAGTTCCGCGGTGTCTATCTCGCCTTGCAGGAGCGGCACCTGCCGTTCGACGTCCTGCCGATCGACGATGTGACGACACCGGCCATCGACCGCTACCGGCTGATCGTCCTCCCCGGTGTCGGATCAATTGGGCCGGATACCGCCACGGTGCTCGACGATTTCGTCCGACGCGGCGGCAACCTGCTCACCACCGGGACCAGCGGTGTCACTGCGGAAGGGACGGTGGAACTGACCTCCAGCCCGGCACTGCGCCGGATCGGAACAGCACTGTCCGGCCCGGATCTGTGGTCCACGTACGCGACATTGGACGAGCAACCGAAGGCGACAGCGTTCCATTACGAGGGTTCCATAGTCCCGATATTCGGAGCGAACGCCCGCTATGTCTGGAAGCCGGCGGCCACCACGACCGGACAGATACTCGCCCAGGCGCCCTGGGGGCCGCCGGAACTCGCCTACGGCCACCGGACCAGCGGCGAACCGGCCGTCGCCGCGGCACGTTTCGGTGCCGGTGTCCACTCGATGATCCCCTGGACCGTCGGGCGCACCTATCGCGAGTTCGGCAAGACCGAGGTGCGAGATCACCTGGTGCGCGTGCTCGAGCCGCTTGCCGGCCACACCGTGAGCGCAGACCTACCGGAACAAGCAGAACTGATTCTCGGCCGCGACGACACCGGCCTGGTCGCGCACATACTCAACCACACGGGAGCAGGCCGGCGATCGTTCGGTCCGCATATTCCGCTCAGCGGCGGCCGCCTGTTCCTCCACGGAGCGAACCGCGAGTCGCGGGCAACCGCACTGGTAGCCGGTCGAGAACTCAGCACACGCCGGGCGGAATCATCGCTCGTCGTCGAGTTGCCCGTGATCGAGCTGTTCGAGGTCGTCCGTGTTGTCGCACCTGGGAGTGCTACACCGACCGGTCGATGACCCACCGCGCCCGAGGGCGACAGCCGAAGTCCCGGCAGCGGACCGAGCGGTGGCAAACCGCGACCGCCGCAGTTGCGCGCTGAGCGGCGGCCGGGCACGTGAGATCCTGCCGGTTCAGCTGTACGCCCTCGTCGCCGATACCGACTACCACACCGACGCCGAGCAGTACGGCTGGTCCTACGTGTTCGCAGGCTTCCCGGCCGCACTCCGACGTATCTCACCACGCCCGGAGCACACGCCCTGGTGGTGCGCGGTCAACGGCACCACCTGGGACAGCCCCGTAGGCCCGGGCAGTGATCTGGCCGGACGCGGGGACCACCCGGTAGTCCACGTCTCCTGGCACGACGCATCGGCCTGTTGCACGTGGGCCGGGCTGCGCTTGCCGACCGAGGCGGAATGGGAATACGCCGCCCGGGGCGGACTGGAACAGCGCCGTAACCCTCGGGCGACGACCTCACCCTAGGCGGCGAGCACCGCTGCAACATCTGGCAGGGCCGCTTCCCCGTCAACAACACCGCAGCCGACGGCTACCACGGCACCGCACCGGTGAACGCCTACCTACCCAACGGATTCCGCCTCTACAACACATCTGGCAACGCGTGACAATGGTGCGCCGACCCACGGATGCCACAGGTGGACCTCCCCGGCCCGGCGCCGTCACCAGCGGACGAACAGCCCGGACCGGCCCGGCCGTCTGACGATACCGGGCGCCGTCGTCAGCGGATTCGTCCTCGATCAGCGCGTCCGGCCGGCATGTCGCCATCGGTTACCCGCGCGGCGGGGACAGGCCCTGGTTTCGGGCACCCGGGAGACGTGGACGTCGGGCAGGCACCGACTCAACCCCTTCAGTAACGCCTGCATCGCGGGTACCAGGTAGGGCTGCCGAGTTCGGCCGAGTGCTCGGTGATCCGGCGAACAAGACGCCAGGACACAGCCGGGTGCACCTGTTCGAGTGCGCTCCATGGGCCGATCAAGGATGGCAGCAGCTACGGCGCTGGTAGGACATCGCCTTCCGACACCGACTGCCTGGCGGCGTGTGACCGACTCGAGCGTGGCAAGCCGGTATCCAAACTGATCTCCAGCGATCGCGGAGGCCCCGCACCTGGTGTTCCAGATGCGGGGCCTCCATTCGAAAGGAGCTGTCGGAAGCTACTTTTCGATCACCGGACATCACTCACTTGCACTGGGCCTTGGCTTCACGGCGGCGGCGGTGCAGGATCGGCTCGGTGTAGCCGTTGGGCTGCGTGGTGCCCTCCAGAATCAGGTCCTTGGCGGCCTGGAAGGCGATGCTGCCGGCGAAATCCGGTGCCATCGGCCGATAGTTCGGGTCACCGGAGTTCTGCCGGTCCACCACCGGGGCCATCCGCTCCAGGCTGGCGATCACCTGATCGGTGGTGACCACACCGTGCCGCAGCCAGTTGGCCATCAGCTGGCTGGAGATACGCAGCGTGGCCCGGTCTTCCATGAGCCCGATATCGGAGATGTCGGGGACCTTGGAGCAGCCCACACCCTGATCGATCCAGCGCACCACATAGCCGAGGATCGACTGCGAGTTGTTGTCCAGCTCCTGCTGCTTCTCCTCCTCGCTCCAGCTCGTATCGGCCGCCAGCGGGATCTCCAGGATCTCGTCGACGCTCGCGCGCGCCCCGCCCTTGGCGATCTCGGCCTGCCGCTTGAACACGTCCACCAGGTGGTAGTGGGTGGCGTGCAGGGTGGCAGCGGTCGGCGACGGCACCCACGCGGTGGTCGCACCGGCCTTCGGATGGCCGATCTTCTGTTCGAGCATCCCGGCCATCAGGTCCGGCATGGCCCACATACCCTTACCGATCTGCGCCTTACCGGGCAGGCCCGCGGCGATACCGGTATCGACGTTCCAGTCCTCGTAGGCCAGGATCCAGCGCTGGGTCTTCATCTCGGCCTTACGGATCATCGGGCCCGCCAGCATCGAGGTGTGGATCTCGTCGCCGGTGCGGTCCAGGAAGCCGGTGTTGATGAACACCACGCGGTCGGCGGCGGCGTTGATGCACGCCTTCAGGTTCACCGTGGTGCGGCGTTCCTCGTCCATGATGCCGACCTTGAGGGTGTTGCGCGGCAGGTCCAGCACATCCTCGACGGCGGCGAACAGGTCGTTGGTGAACGCGACCTCGTCCGGGCCGTGCATCTTCGGCTTCACGATGTACACCGAGCCGGTGCGGCTGTTGGTGAGCGCCACATCGTCGCGCAGCGAATGCTTGGCGATCAGCGAGGTGATGATGCCGTCCAGGATGCCCTCGGGCACCTCGTTGCCCTCGGCGTCGAGGATGGCGTCGCTGGTCATCAGATGGCCGACGTTGCGGACGAACAGCAGCGACCGGCCGTGCAGCACCAGCTCGGAACCGTCGAGCGCGGTGTAGACGCGGTCCGGGTTCATGGTGCGGGTGAAGGTTTTGCCGTTCTTGGTGACCTCCTCCGCGAGATCACCCTTCATCAGGCCCAGCCAGTTGCGGTAGCAGAGGGTTTTGTCGTCGGCGTCGACCGCGGCCACCGAATCCTCGAAGTCCATGATCGTGGTGACCGCGGATTCGATGACGACATCCTTGACCCCGGCGGTATCGGTGCTGCCGATGGGCGATGCGGGGTCGATCTGGATCTCGATGTGCAGGCCGTTGTGCTTCAGCAGGATGGCGCTGGGCGAGGCCGGATCGCCGAGATAGCCGACGAGCTGACCGGCGTCGGCCAGGCCGATCGTGGTGCCGTCCTCGAGCCCGACCTCGAGCTCACCGTCGACGATCGCGTACGAGGTGGACCCGATATGCGAACCGGTGATCAGGGTGACGGTGTCGTCGAGGAAGTTGCGCGCCCATTCGATGACCTTGTCACCGCGCACCTTGTTGTAGCCGGTGCCCTTCTCCGCGCCGCCGGTCTCCGGGATGGCATCGGTGCCGTAGAGCGCGTCGTAGAGCGAACCCCAGCGCGCGTTCGCGGCGTTGATGGCGAAGCGGGCGTTGCTGACCGGCACGACCAGCTGCGGACCGGCGGTGCTGCTGATCTCGTCGTCGACGCCGGTGGTGCCGATGGTGAAATCGGCGGGCTCCGGCCGCAGGTAGCCGATCTCGGTCAGGAACTGCTTGTACGCCGCACGGTCGTAGCCCGTGCCGGGGTGTTCGCTGTGCCAGGCGTCGAGTTTGCCCTGGATTTCGTCGCGTTCGGCCAGCAGGGCCCGGTTACGCGGCGCGAATTCATTGATGATCCGCTCGGCGCCGGCCCAGAACGCGGCGGAATCGACGCCGGTGCCGGGGAGCGCTTCGTTCTCTACGAAGTCGTGGAGAACGGTGGCAACCTCGAGCCCGCCGACCTTTTTCCGCTCTGTCATCTACGTGCCTCACTTCCGCGAATACCGGGTGGAAAGTCGACGTTTATGTTACCGATCGGTAGTGCCGCTTCGGCCGTTGGGTGAGTTCTGTGCACGGTGCCGCCTCCGCGAGCGGGGATCTGGCCCTGGTCCTTATTCGGTGTGTCCTGTCGGGGTATCCGGATGTGCGGGGCCGACCCTGTGTCGAACTGTGGACTTTACTGCGAAGTGTTGCAGCCAGCAGCCGGGCCGCGGCCGGGGCGAGAGCCGAGAGCCAGCCGCCCCGAGCCGAGCCAGCCGCCTGGAGCCTGGAGCCTGGAGCCTGGAGCCGATTGGATTTGGTCTCGAGGTGAGCCGTCCGCGAAAGGGGCGGGCTGTGATTTTTGGAGCCGCTCCGCGGCTCGAGGGTGGGGTCCTATTAACCCCTGGTCTTCACTCCTCCGCTTCGCTCCCCCGCTCCGTCGCTCCAGACCAGGGGCGGGCCCCACCCGTGATTGTCTACGGATAGGAACCCGGGGGCGGCGTGGCAATGCAGGTCCGCAGGCCGGTAGCAGTACCGATCGCGCGGTTCCGGGTGGGTTCCCTCGGGCGGCCGGAATCCGTCGAGACCCGGAAAAAAATGGGCCGACAACCGGTACTGCGCTGTGCCACCATGTATTCCACAGGGCCGCCGCGGGGGCGGCCGACGATTTTCAGAAGGGAGGAGTGGTCATGTATCCCATCGCATCGGCAGACAGTGCCGGGCAGACCGTGGCATCGCGGCAGTGCGCCGAGATGCCGGTCCGGCCGGTGAATGCCGGACAGCCGCGGCAGGCGAAAACCGCCGGCGATCTCGTGATCGACCAGTTCCTCCCGCGGCGTCGCTGAACCGTCCACGTTCTCCCTGTTCATGTCCGGGTGTCCCCCGGCTGTCGAAACCTGGTGATTCCCATGCCGTTTCCCGCTGTCACCGAGCCGGTGACCCTCACCCCGGACAATTGGATACACAGTCGGGTGCTGGTGCTCAATGCCAGCTACGAGGCGCTGGACCAGGTCACCGCCGACCGGGCCGTGGTGCTGCTGATCGGCGGGATCGCCGAATCGGTGGTGGTGCGCCGGCCGCATTTCCCGATCCGTTCCCAGCACACCGAGATCCTGCTGCCGGAAACGATCCGGTTGGTCCGCTACCGGTACCTGGCCCACCTCGCGGTCCGATCCCCGGGCAGCCGGGCCACCCATGCCGGGGTGCTGCGGCGGGACGGCAACCGGTGCGGGTACTGCGGTGACTGGGCGCCGACCGTCGACCACATCCGGCCGCGCAGCCGGGGCGGACCCAATACCTGGGAGAACCTGATCGCCTGCTGTGTGCCCTGCAACACCGGGAAGGCCGACCGGACTCCCGAAGAGGCGGGTATGCGGTTGCTCTGGGAACCCCGGGCGCCGCAACCGCTGGCCCGTGAACAGCGGCGGGTGTGGCAGCACCTGGCCGCGACATCCTGAGCCGATCCGCGAGAGGAGGGGATCGAGATGACCGTCGAAGTGCTGGCAGATCTGCTGCCCATGTCCGACAGCCACGGCTGGCACCGCGCCGCCTGCCGCGGCGACCCGAACCACGAGGCGTGGTTTCCGTATCCATCGCAGGACTTCGAGTACGCGCGTGCGGTGTGCGGCCGGTGCCCGATCCGGCCGGACTGCTGTGCCTTCGCCGAGCGCACCGGCCAGTCCGGGGTGTGGGGCGGGCACGAATTCGACCGGGGAAAGATGATCCGCGAATAACCGGCGTCACCCGGTGCGGACACTGTGGGGCCGTGTGTGCGCACACGGCCCC
>NZ_JARWPM010000342.1 GCF_029869215.1 Nocardia carnea | reverse complement strand
CCCCCAAAAACCCCCCCCCCCCCCCCCCCCCCCCCCCCCCCCCCCCCCCCCGCCCCCCCCCCCCCCCCCCCCCCCCCGGGGGCCCCCCCAAACCCGGGGGGGCCCGCCGTAGCGCACGAATAGTGAAACTTGTTCCTACTCCATCAGGCTGCGCGCCCGCGCGAACAGTTCCAGGGTGTTCGCGTGCAGGAAATCGCCGATCTGCTTGGGTGCCTTCCCGGCAAAAGCCCGGGCGTAGGTTCCTTCCAGCACGATGCCGAGTTTGAAGCAGGCCAGCACGGTGTACCAGGTGACGGCGCTCAGGTCACGGTCGGAGAACTTGCCGTAGTGCTCGATCATCTCCGCGCTCGACGGCAGGCCGCCGGCTTCCCCGAGTTTGCCGATGAGCGCCGCTCCCGAGGTGCCCGGTTCCGGCCGGGTGGCGATCTGCCAGCCCAGATCCAGCAGCGGATCGCCGATGGTCGACATCTCCCAGTCCACCAGCGCCGCGACCTCGGGGCGGTCGTACGAGAACATGATGTTGGCGAGATGGCAGTCGCCGTGCAGGATTCCGGGGGTCCAGGCGGCGGGACGGTTACGCTCCAACCAGTCGGCCACCTCGGTCACGCCCGGGATCTCCGGGCCGGGGTAGCCCTCGTTCGACGAGTACGAGTCGAGTTCGTGCATCCACCGCCCGACCTGCCGCTCCAGAAAACCTTCCGGTTTGCCGTAATCGTCGAGTCCGAGCGCCCGGTAGTCGAGGGCGCCGAGGCGGGCGATGGCCTCCACCGCGGAAAGGCCCATGGCGTGCCGCGCCGCCGGGTCGTCGGCGAACTGCGCCGGGAGTTCGGTTTGCGGGTTGTACCCCTCGATCGGTTCCATCAGATAGAACACCGCGCCCAGCACCGATTCGTCCGGTTCCGCGGCGATCACCCGGGGCGCCCGCACATCGGTATCGGACAGCGCGCCCAGCAGCCGCGCCTCCCGCCGGATCACCTCGTTGCTCTTGGGCCGCAGATGCGCCGGCCCCCGGCGCAGCACATAGTCGCGCCCGCCGCGGGTGAACCGCAGCATGATGTTCTGCGTCCCGCCGCCGAGGGCCTTCACCTCCCGGAACTCGCCACCGGGGAGCCCGCGCTCATCCATCCAGTTCCCGACCACGGCGAAATCGACGTGTGCACGATCCACGCCTACCGGCTGCGCAACAGACATGCCTGACATTGTGCCCCACCCCGCGCATACAACTGCGGGCAACCGACAACAGTTTGAGACACGGGTCCGGCGTAGGGTTCGGACCACGATGTCTTTCTCCGCGACAGTCCAGTACCGCGTGCTCGAACGCGCCGTCGACACCGAGGCCGCATTCCTCCGCCTCTACGGCACCTCGGACACCGCGTTCTGGCTGGACAGCGAACATGTGGAACCGGGACTGGACCGCTTCTCCTTCCTCGGCGACGCCGACGGCCCGCTTGCCGAGGTGGTGCGGTACCGGGTCGGCAGCGGGTTCGTCACCGTCACCGGTTCCTGTGGCCGGATCCGCCAGGAACCGGGCACCGTCCTCGACTATCTGGCCGCCGCGCTACGCGCCCGCCGGCTGCCGCTGCCCGCGGAGCTGCCGTTCGACTTCGCCGGCGGTTATGTGGGCTACCTCGGCTACGAGGTCAAGGCGGAATGCGGCGGTGTGGCCGCCCACCACGCGCCCACACCCGATGCGCAATGGGTCTTCGCCGACCGGCTGGTGGTGGTCGATCACCTCGCCGGACGGACATATCTGCTGGCCCTCACCGGTACGGGCGAAAAGGCTCACCGGGCGACCCGGACCTGGCTCGACACCACGACCGCCGTCCTCGCCGACCTGCCCACCTGGTCGAATCCCCCGCCGCTCGGCGAACACACCGGCCTGCCGGCGTTCGACGCCCACCACACCGCCACACCCGGCACCCGGCCCGGCACCACCGTGGCCGACCACACCGCCGCGCCCGGAGCCGACCGCCACCTCACCGATGCGCCCGGAGCCGATCCTCAGCACACCGCCGCACCCGGAGCCGGTCGCGACGGGGCGGCGGCCGGGGCCGGTCGTGCGCGATCCGCGCTCGAGCACCATCTCGTCCGCGGCCGTGCGCAGTACCTGCGCGATATCGCGGCCTGCCAGGACGCGCTGCGGGCCGGCGAATCGTACGAGATCACGCTCACCGATCAGCTGGTCCTGCCCGCCACGGCCGGCGGGCTCGACACCTACCGGATCCTGCGCCGCGCCAACCCCGCACCGTATTCGGCCTACCTGCGTTTCGGCGACCTGGAAATCGCCTGCTCCTCCCCCGAACGTTTCCTGAAAATCGACCGCACCCGCACGGTCGAGACGAAACCCATCAAGGGCACCGCCCGCCGCGACCCCGACCCGGAAGTCGACGAACAGTTGCGCCGCGCCCTCACCGAGGACCCGAAAACGCGCGCGGAGAATGTGATGATCGTCGACCTGCTGCGCAACGATCTCAGCCGGGTCTGCGATACCGGCAGTGTCCGGGTGCACAAGCTGCTCGCCACCGAAACGTATTCGACCCTGCACCAATTGGTGTCCACGGTGCGCGGGACACTACGTGCCGATACCGATGTGATCGGCTGTCTGCGCGCGTGTTTCCCCGGCGGTTCCATGACAGGCGCGCCCAAGATCCGCACCATGGAAATCATCGACGCCCTGGAAACCCGGGCGCGCGGAATCTATTCGGGCACGATCGGTTTCCTCGGACTGGGCGGGACCGCCGACCTCAATATCGTGATCCGCACCGCGGTCCGCCACGACGGTCGCTGGCAGATCGGCGCCGGCGGGGCGATCGTGCTGGATTCGGTTGCCGCCGACGAATACGACGAAATGCTGCTCAAGGCCGGTGCGGTGTAGCGGGGGGGGGGGGGGGGGGGCGCCGGGCGCGGGCCGGCCCCCCCCCCCGGGGGCGGCCCGCGCCCCCGGCCACAAACCCCCCGCCGGCGGCGGCGCCCCCCCCCCCCCCCCCCCCCCCCCCCCCCCGCGCGG
>NZ_JARWPM010000341.1 GCF_029869215.1 Nocardia carnea | reverse complement strand
GGCGGTGAGCTGAAGGATCCGGCGAAGTTCGCGCAGATTCTGGCCGATCGCCTGACGCGCACGCTCTGACCTGACGCGCACGCACTGTCAGGGCCGCCGCCCCCGGCCCCCGCCCCCGCCCCCGGCCCCGGGCGCGGGCCGGGGGCCGGGGCCCGCTGCCCTGACAGTGCGTGCGCGTCAGGTCAGAGCGTGCGCGTCAGGCGATCGGCCAGAATCTGCGCGAACTTCGCCGGATCCTTCAGCTCACCGCCCTCGGCCAGTACCGCGGTGCCGTAGAGGAGTTCGGCGGTTTCGGTGAGTTCGGGAACCTTACCCTCGTCGGCATCCTGTTTGCGGCTGTCGTAGGCGTCGCGCAGGCCCGTCACCAGCGGGTGGGTCGGGTTGAGCTCCAGGATCCGCTTGAACTGCGGCAGCTCCTGACCCGAGGCCCGGTACATCCGCTCCAGCATCGGGGTCATATCGAAGACGTCACCGACCAGGCAGACCGGCGAGGAAGTGAGCCGCGAGCTGAGCCGGACCTCCTTGACACTGTCCTCCAGGGTTTTACCCAGCCAGGTCAGCACCTCGGCGAAATCCTTGTCCTGCTGTTCGCGCAGAGCCTCGGATTCCTTCTTCTCCTCCTCCGTTTCCAGATCGACCTCGCCCTTGGCGATCGACTGGAGCCGTTTGCCCTCGAACTCCGTCACCGATCCGACCCACATCTCGTCGACCGGGTCGGTGAGGATCAGCACCTCGCGGCCCTTGGCACGGAACGCCTCCAGGTGCGGCGACTTCTCCACCTGCTCCCGGGATTCGCCGGTCATGTAGTAGATCGCGTCCTGGCCCTCGGGCATCCGCTCCACGTACTGCGCCAGTGTCGTGGCCTCGGTATCGGAGTGGGTGGAGGCGAACGACGACACCTCGAGGATGGTGGCCTGGTTGTCGAAATCGGAGAGCAGACCTTCCTTGAGGACCCGGCCGAATTCCTGCCAGAAGGTGCGGTACTTGGTCTGGTCCTCGGCGCCCTGCAACTCCTTGACGGTGCTCAGCACCTTTTTGACCAGGCGCTTGCGGATCATCTGGATCTGCCGGTCCTGCTGCAGGATCTCGCGGGAGACGTTCAGCGACAGGTCCTGCGCGTCCACCACACCCTTGACGAAACGCAGGTACTCCGGCATCAGCTCTTCGCAGTTGTCCATGATGAACACCCGCTTCACATAGAGCTGTACGCCGCGTTTGTGTTCGCGGGTGAACAGGTCGAACGGTGCCTGCGAGGGCAGGAACAGCAGTGCCTGGTACTCGAAGGTGCCCTCGGCCTTCAGCGGGATGATCTCGAGCGGCTCGTCCCAGGCATGGCTGACATGCTTGTAGAACTCGTGGTATTCCTCCTCGGACACTTCACCTTTGGGGCGGGTCCAGAGGGCCTTCATCGAGTTGAGCGTCTGCTCCTCGACGACGGTCTTCTCCGTTTTCTCCTCGCCCTCACCCTCGGTGACGGTCCGCTCGACCTGCATCCGGATCGGCCAGGCGATGAAATCGGAGTACTTCTTGACGATTTCGCGGAGCTTGTACTCCTGCGTGTAATCGAAGAGGTGATCCTCGGCGTCGGCCGGTTTCAGGTGCAGCGTGACCGCGGTGCCCTGCGGCGCCTCGTCGAGGGTTTCGATCGTGTACGACCCGGAGCCGGCCTCGGACTGCCAGCGGGTCGCGGTGGTCTCGCCCGCGCGGCGGGTGGTCAGCTCGACCTTGTCGGCCACCATGAACGTCGAATAGAAGCCGATACCGAACTGGCCGATCAGCTCCTCTGCGGCGGCCTCGGATTTGGCCTCGTTGAGTTTGCGGCGCAGTTCGGCGGTACCGGACTTCGCCAGCGTCCCGATCAGATCCACCACTTCGGCACGCGACATGCCGATGCCGTTGTCCCGGACGGTGAGGATCCGCTGATCCTTGTCGACCTCCAGCTCGATGTGCAGGTCGTCGGTATCGACGTGCAGATCCTTGTCCCGGTAGGACTCCAGCCGCAGCTTGTCCAGCGCGTCGGAAGCGTTCGAGATCAGCTCCCGCAGGAACGTGTCTTTGTTGGAGTAGACCGAGTGGATCATCAGCTCGAGCAGCTGATGGGTCTCGGCCTGGAACTCGAGTTGTTCGACGTGCTCTGTCACGGTGTCCTATGTTAATCAAGCCTGCGCGGGGCTCGGGCGCAGGTCGGGCGGGGTAACGGGGGGCTGCGCGAAATCCGCGAGCGCGGGGACCTCACGGTCGGCGCAGTGTTCGGCCGGGGTGCGCGGATTCATCCATTCCCGCAGCACAGCGGTGGCGCGGACATCGTCTTCGTTGTATTCGAGCAACCGGGTGCGCTGGGTGAGATCCGGCGCGGTGTCGTAACCGACCGCGCGCCGGTACCAGCTCATCGACGCCTCGCCCCCGGCCTCCGGATCGCGCCAGGCGAATCCGGCCACGGGCGCGATCTTCTTCAGGCCCTTGCCACTCGGGCAGATGAACTGATCGGTGACCGCCTGGAACATATCCACCCACTGCACCGAATCGACGAATCTCGTCACCTCCGCCGCGGTGGGGACCCCGGGTCGGCCGGCGAACCGGCGCGCCGACTCGTAGAGCCATTTGTCCTCGGCCGAACGCGAATAGCAGTAGGCGGCGAAGGTCTTCCCGGCGGCGACGGCCGCGTCGCGCACACCCATCAGCCAGGTCCAGAACTCGGCGAAGGAGCGGCCCTCGTCCTCGGTGGGCAGCGGATCCCAGGTGACGAACGGCCGGTACTGCCCATCGAGCAGGGTGCCCCACAGGTAGGCGCCGTCCTCCTGATAACTCTCCAGATCTACATCCACCTCGACATCGGCGCGACGCACCCACACCCGGTCGAACCGGCGCACCAGCGGCGCGTCCACCAGCCACGCGCGCGCGGTGACCACGGCCTCCTCGAACGGCCCGTGCTGCCAGTCCTCCGGTTCGGGCCCGGTCCAGGCGGCGAGTTCGTCGATGGTGCGCACCCCGAGCCCGCGCAGCAGGTCGGCCCGGGAACCCGGCGCCACCACGCTCACATCGCGATGCTCCGTGAGCCATGCCTGGCAGCCGCCGGCGGTGCCGCGGGTCCACCACGGGCACTGACGGCATTCGGGAACCTTCGAGGGCACGGTCGCGACCTCACCGCGCAATACCGCGATCCGGTCGGCGTACCGGCTGTCGTATTCGGTGAGTACCGCGGTGAGATCGTGCACCAGGATCCGGTCGAAATGGAAGCCGATAACGCCACCCACCGGGGTGGACGGGGCCAGCCCGCGGCGCTGGAGCATCCGGTACACATGGGCCAGGCGCTGCTGGTCGCGGGGCTGCTGGCGGAGTTTGCGGGCTCGGTCGGGTTCGGGGTGCCAGTGCAGCAGATCCGAGGTGAGCGGATGGAATTCGGCCGGTTCGGGTTTGCGCGGATCGGTGACCTTGTGGTTGACCACGATCACCGGGATATAGCCGCCCGCCTTGTCACGAAGCAGGATTTCGGCGCCGCCGCGGCGGCCGGTATCGGGTTCCTGGGGTAGCAGCGCACCCCAGATCCGGTCCGCCCCGGCCGCGCAGGCCTCCAAGGTGGCCGCGGCGCGGGCAGCGGCGGGCCGGGCCGGGTCGATGATCACCCAGCTACCGGGATCCTCCGCGACCAAGGTGTCGCGAACCCGGTCGCGGTGGGCCTGGGCGGCAGCGCGGCGTTGCTGGACGCCGGGGTCCTCCCGTACCTCGGCCAGTTGTTCCGGATAGGCGGCATCGAGGCCGAGTCGATGCCGGCATCCGATCAATCCGCGGGCATCGAGAAAAACCGGGCGACCTCGCCCGGGAGGCGAAGCATCGACGGCAGGGACAGGAACACCGTCCGGTTCGCCGGCGACGATGCCGTGGTCGGTTCCGCCGGCCCACGCATCGGTTCGGCCGATACGGGCATCCGTGTCATCGGTACCCGCTTCCCCCTCGTCGTCGGCATCCGTGTCGTAGGCGGCATCCGTGTCGTCGCCGTCGAAGCCCGGTACCTCGTCGTCAGCGCCCGGGCGGGCGCCTATTCCGGCACGCACAGCGGCCGCCCCATCACCGCCGTCCGCGGCGATCGCACCGGCGCCGGTTCCGGCGGCGGCCGGGGCGGGGCCGGTTCCGTTACTCGTAAGGGCTTCGTCAGCGCCCACGGCGGCGTCGCTTTCGGCACCCACGCCAAGGGGGTCTTCGCGGTCGATACTGCCCGGTTGCACGCAAGCAGTATGGTCCTTGCCCCCGACAGTGCCGCGAATCGAGCACCCCGAGCGGTCGTGCGGGCACCGTCGCGGACCTGTCCGCGCCGCCGCCCGAACCGTCCACGTCGGCCATTCGCTGCCCCGCTCACGGGACTTTTCGGTACAGCTTGCACGGCTCGCGCCGGCACTCTGCGGTTGCCGCTCCGCGGCCGATCCTCGGCACTCAACCTCAGCCCTCAGCGGACCGCCGTACCGGGCGCGGCGGCCGCGCCGTACGGATGGGCGGCCACTCCGACCGCACCGTTCAGGAAATATCCCGAGCCTCCGCGGCGGCTCCGGCGATATGCTCCCGGGCGCCGGCGTGCCCGAGTCCGGTGGCGGCGGCTCTTCACGACACCACTCGGCGGGACCCGGGTGGCGTCTCTCGCCGGTTGGGCCGGGAACCCGATAAGGTGTCGGCGAACCGTGTGACACGGGTGGACGATGCGGTTTCCGTGTCGTATCGCCGCAGCGAACCAGCATTACGGAGGGCCTTCGATGGGGTTGTTCACCAAGCGCAAGCGGCGGCCGAGTCGGCGGGCCGAGGCCAAGGCTCTCAAGCACAAGGCTGCGATGGAGGCCAAACTCGGCGCCAAGAACGAGCGTAAGCGGCTGCGTTCGGAGGCCCGGGCGCAGAACAAGGTAGCCAAGGCACAGATCGCCGCCTTACAGGCCGAGGAGAAGGCCGCCCTCAAAGCCGCCGCCCGCGCCGAACGCGACCCCTTCAGTCCGGGACAGGTCAAGAAGTATCTCGGGGTGGCGCGGGTGCTGGTTCCGGTGCTCGCCCCGCTGGCCTACCGCGGCGCGACGTATGTCCGGGGACAGTTGGACGCCCGCCGGGCCAAACAGCTCGGTGTGGGGGTGAACCAGCTCGGCGACTACGCCGGGCACGGCGGCCGGTTGCAGGCGCGGATCGCCAATACCGGAGCCGCGTTGGACAAGATCGCGAACGGCAACGGGGGCAAGGACACTCAGCAGTTCGTGTCCAGCGCCCGGAGCCGGCTCGAAGCCCTCGATTCCGCGGTGCGCACCGCGGATCAGATGCCCACGGCGCGGCGGCG
Source organism: Nocardia carnea (assembly GCF_029869215.1). Lineage (GTDB taxonomy): Bacteria > Actinomycetota > Actinomycetes > Mycobacteriales > Mycobacteriaceae > Nocardia > Nocardia carnea_B. Next base: position 8,596 of record NZ_JARWPM010000341.1, on the reverse strand, counting down.
TTCGGTGCATGCCTCGATCGCCACGGAACTGTCCAAGATCGAAGCGGACGTACTGGCCCGCCTCGGTGTCGCCTGACCCGACGCTGTCCACCGGATCCGGCGCGTAGTACGAGGCCGGTGGCAGCTCGCAGTCCTCGTCGGCGACCGGCGTAGGACGACACCGGAACGGCAACGACGATCGCTGCCGGCCATCGCGCCGGCTTCGCGGACGAAGGAGACCACGTATACCGCGGTCGCGGTGACCGCACGACCATCTGCCCGGCATCATCCTTGCCGGGGCCGGGTGATCGCGCGGCGGGCGGGTCCACGAGGATGGACGCCGACCGGCCCGACCGGCCGGCGTCTGCCCGCACACCCCGAAAGCCCTCGATGTCCCCGAACTCCTACCCCGGTCCCGCGCAACTGCGCGGCTGCGTGGTGGGCGTGGCGACCGGGGCGCTGGCCGTGGCCGCACACGGCGCGGCGGGCGGCGGGTACCCCACCTCCACCGGTGCCGCATTTCTGCTGCTGACCGCGCTGGTCACCGGGTGGGCGTCCGGATCCGTTGGCCCCGGCATGCGGAGCGCCTTCGCACACCGTGCCGCGGCTCCCGTCGTGGCTGTCCTCGGTCCGCTGGCGGCAGGCCAGTTCGCCGGCCATTGGGCCCTCACCGGGCTCACCGGCCACCACGCCGGCGCGGATACCGCGATCGGTGAATCGCTCTCCGGGGGGCCGTTCGGTGCGGCGATGTTCGCCGCTCATCTGCTGGCGGTGCTGCTGTGCGCCCTGGTGATCGTCGCCGCCGAACGGCTGTACCGGGCGGCATCGGCGGTGGTGCGGGCGCTGCTCACACCGGTGCGCGACACTCGGGGCGCACTCCTGGGCATGGCTGCCGGGCACGCCGCGGCCCCGCGTTATCGCACTCCGAACGGGGCGTCCGGCCCGCGAGCGCCCCCGGCGCCCGCGCACCTCGACGCTTCCCATACCTTCGGAGAGAAAGTAATCACCCCATGTCCTACGGGTTTTCCCCGGTCCTGCGCCGCGGCCTGACCGCCACCGTCGCCGCGGGTTTCGTCGTGGCCGGCGCCGGTACGGCCGCCGCGCACGTCACTGTTTCCGCCCCGAACGCCACCCCCGGCCGTTCCACTGTCGCGACCTTCAGCGTGCCCACCGAATCCGAAACCGCCGGTACCACCGCGGTGCGGATCACCGTGCCGGAGATCGCGACCGCCCGCACCGAGCCGCTCCCGGGCTGGACCGCGAAGATCGAACGCGACGGCCAGGACCGGGTCGTCGCCGTCACCTGGACCGCGAACCCCGGTGGCCCGGGTATCCGGCCCGGTGAGTTCCAGCGTTTCGTGGTGTCACTCGGACCGCTGCCCGAAGCGGAGTCGATCAGCTTCCCGGCCGAGCAGACCTACAGCGACGGCACCGTGGTGAACTGGGACGAAACCGGTGATCACGATTCGGCCGAACATCCCGCTCCAGCTCTCACCCTGGGCGCCGATACCGGCGACCAGGCCGGTCACGACCACGGCGATCAGGCCGCGGCCGCACCGGCCGAGAACAGCGACACCACCGCCCGCTGGCTCGGCGGCCTGGGCCTGGCGCTCGCCGCGCTGGCCCTGGGCGCCGGTATCGGCGCCGTGGTCCGGGGTCGGCGATGAACCGCCGGGCCGTACTGTTCGCCCTGGTCACAGCCTTGATAGGGCTACTGTTCGGGCCGGTCGCCGGTACGGCCGCCGCCCATTCCACGGTCGTGAGCAGCGATCCCGCCGACGGCGCTGTTCTCGACACCGGCCCGGCCCGCGCGACCATCACCTTCAACGAACCGCTGCAGCCGAACTTCCCCGCCATGACCGTGGTGGGTCCGGACGGGAATCTGTGGTCGAAGGGCGACCCGGTCGTCGAGGGCCGCGACCTCAGTGTGGAGGTCGGCGAACTCGGCCCGACGGGGGTGTACCGGGTGGCCTTCCGGGTCACCTCGGCGGACGGCCATGTGGTCGACGGTGAACGCACCTTCACGCTGAGCACCGCCGGGCACGGCACGCCCGGTCCGGCCGCGAACGCGCAGGGGTCCGGCAGCGGCGACGGCGGGGTGCCGGTGTGGGTGTTCATCGCCGGTGCGGTCGTACTGTTCGGGGCGGGCCTGGCCTTCGCACTGTTCGGTTCGGGTCTGGGCAAGGGTAAGAACCGGCAGTGAGACGTGGTATCCCGGGCGGACTCGACAATCGGGTCGCGCTCGGACTCGCGATCCCGGCGGGCCTGCTCGGGGTGCTGCTGGCCTGGGCGCTCAGCGATATCCCGGCGGCCGCCGGCGTACGCGTCTGCGCCGACCTCGCCGGTGCGGCCGTACTCGGCCTGGCGACCCTGCCCCGGTTGAACGACCGGCTCCCGGTGCCGTGGCGGATGACGGCGGTGCTGGCGGCGCTGTGGTGCTGCCTCGAATTCGTGGTGCTGGTATTCGCCGCGGGCGAGGTCGTCGGCTCCGGCGTAGCCGCCTTGAGCCCGGCGGATTTCGGGACCTATCTGGTCCGGATCAGTGCGGGCCAGATAGGTCTGGCCATCCTGCTCGCCACGGCGGTGGTCGCGGGTTACGCGGCCCTCGCCTTCCGCGGCCTGGTGCAGCGCACCCCCGACCTGGTGCTGGTGTTCGCCGCGGTGGCGGTTACCTTGCGCCCGGTCACCGGGCATATGTCGCAGCAGGTGTTCGGATCGGTACTGGCCGGCGTGCACGCCCTGGCGGCGTCGATCTGGCTGGGCCTGCTGCTGGCGCTGGCGCTGGTGGTGCGCGGGCGCCGCGATTGGGCCGAGACCCTGCCCCGGTATTCCGGGATAGCCGTGCCGATGGTGGCGGCGATCGCGGTGACCGGTGTGATCAACGGTGTGGTCCGGCTGGGCGGGGTCGAGCCGTTCGTCACCACTGGCTACGGCCGCATCATGCTGGTGAAAGCATTGTTGCTGGTGGTGCTGCTGGCCCTCGGCTGGTGGTGGCGGCGCACCTGGGTCGCGGCGGCGGCCGCGCACCGGATGACGGCCGAGGCGTCGTTGCGGCGGGCGGTGCTGGAGGTGGCGCTGATCGCGGTGGTGTTCGGGCTGGCGGCCTCGCTGGCCATCACGGGCTGACCTCGGGGTCTGAGGGCGCGGAATCCCTCTGGTGACGACCGTCGCACCGGCATAGCCTTGAGCTATGAACACGCCGACCTTGAAACAACGGATCGCCTACGATCTGGGTCGGGAATTGCCCGCGGAGTTCCACGAATGGGTTGTCGAGGATCTCTGCGGCCACGGCGCCATGGAGCGCTACCTGATCCGCTTCGTCGGGCCGGTCATCCCCTTCTTCATCCTGATCCTGCTGTTCCCGGGACCGATGACGCTCAAGCTCGGGCTGATCGTCATGATGATCGTTCCGCTGATCATCTTCACGATCGCACTGAGCTGGGTGTGGCGGCGCTACCGCCTGGTGCAGCACGGACTGGACCCCGACCTGGCCGATAAGCAGAAGTGCTCGCCGCACGATCGTGAGCTCTACAACCTGCGCTATCGCCATTGACGACCGGCCGGTAGCGGCCGGGGCGACCGGGGCCGGGGGTCGATGCCGGCTGCCCGCCGCGGCCCGGCACAATCGGGACCGTGACCGAATCAGCGCAGCAGGTGGCCACCGCGGATCTCGCCGACGAGATCGGCCCCGATATCCGTAGTTGTGATACCCAGTTCATCCAGTTCGGCGGCCGGCCGGTTTTTGCCGGCCGGATCACCACGATCCGCTGCTTCCAGGACAATCTGCTGGTCAAACAGACACTCAGCGAACCGGGAGACGGCAAGGTACTCGTTGTCGACGGCGGCGCGAGTGTCCATACGGCGCTGATCGGCGATATCATCGCCGGTCGCGGGGTCGACAACGGCTGGGCCGGTGTCGTGGTGAACGGTGCGGTCCGCGATTCCGCGATTCTGCGCACCCTCGATATCGGGCTCAAGGCACTGGGCACCAATCCGCGCAAGAGCACCCAGACCGGTTCCGGCGAGAAAGATGTGCCCGTGGAGTTCGGCGGCATCACCTTCCGGCCCGGCGAAATGCTCTACAGCGATCACGACGGCATCGTGGTCCGCGCCGAGGACTGACAAGTTCCGCCGGCGAGTTGCCGACCCGCCGATTTCCGGACTATCCGCCGCTCACCCTGGCCTGATGGCCGGCGATCGTCACCACATCGCCGACCTGGAGCTGGCGGCCGCGCCGCAATTCGACCTCGTCGTTGACCCGCACCAGGCCGGCGGCGATCACGGTCTTGGCCTCCGACCCCGATTCGATCAGATTCGCCAGTTTCAGGAACTGCCCGAGCCGTATGGCTTCATCGTCGATAGGCACATCGATGGGATCCGGCATAGCCACATGCTTACTCCCTCGCCCGAGAGGCGGTCCGACCACCCCGGCCGAACCCGGCCGCACACCGACATTCCCGGCATTTCACCGGCGTTCGCGCGCCACGCCCGGAGCGCGGTTACACATTTCGGCCAACCCGGCCCGCGCACAGGGAAATACGTGCCGTTATCGGCCGATATAGCCCGAACACGCCGGTACACAGCCGGGATTCGGTGCGGATCGGCGGCAGACTGGAACGGTGATATCCACGCAGGAACCGCCAGATCTGGAAATACCCGGCCGATCCTCGAGTACCGGTCGGTTCACGGCGATACCACATGCCCTCGCCACGGTTTTCGGAGTTCTCGCCGCGGCCTGCCTGCTGTGGAGTTCGGTGCCGGCGTTGTCCGGCGCTCTGGAAGGTCCCCGCGACTACCTGGATCAGTACTATCTGCACGCGCCGGCGACCAATCTGCTGTGGGCGACCGGAGCCGGGCTGCTCGCCCTGGGACTTTCGCGGCGTAAACGGCTCGCATGGTGGTTGATACTGCTCTATACGGCGAGCTGGCTGCCGGTGAACCTTGTCGATATCGCCGCAGATCACGACCCGAATGCCGGGCCGGCGCTTCTTCTGCACGCCGGGGTCCTGGGCCTGCTGGTCGCGGGCCGGGCACAGTTCGCCGCGCGGATCCGGCAGTGCTCGCCGCGGCCGGCGGTCACCGTCTGCGCCGCCGGGCTGGCGGCCGCCGCCGTGGCCGGTGTCTGCGTGGTGCAACTGTTCCCCGGCACCCTCGCCCCGGGTGCGGACCGCGTGCTGTTCGTCGGCTCCCAGCTCACCGCGAACCTGCTGGTACGCCCCGCGCAACTGACCGGGACCGCACCGTTTTTCGCCGCCTTCCTGATCGGCCTGTTCGGCGCCCTGGTCTGCGCGGCCACCGGCACGGTGCTGGTGCGGACGCAACGCCGCGAGCACGCGCTCACCGAGGCCGACGAGACGGCGCTGCGAGAACTGGTGCACGGCCCGGGTCCCGCCGGCTCCACCGACTATTTCGCCACCCGCCGCGACCGCAACGTCGTCTTCGCCCCGAACGGCCGCGCGGCCATCGGCTTCCGGGTGGAATCGGGGATCTGCCTGGCACTGGGCGACCCCGTCGGCGCGCGCGACTGCTGGCCGCAGGCGGTCGAGGCATGGCAGCGCCACGCGCGGCGGTTCGGGTGGCCGGTGGCGGTCGTCGGGGCCGGTGAGAACGGTGTCGCGGTGTACCGCCGAGCCGGACTCGATGCCGTACCCGCCGGGGCGGAGGCCCTGCTCGACACCCGTACGTTCTCCCTCACCACTCCCGAACTCCGGCCCGTCCGCGATGCCGTCACCCGGCTGCGCACAGCGGGTGTCACGGTGCGGGTCCGGCGGCACCGTGAGATCGGGACCGCCGAGTTCGCCCGGCTCGCGGTCGCGGCCGACCGATGGCGGCATACCGAAACCGAACGCGGGTATCCGCTGCCGCTGGGTCGGCTCGGCGATCGGCACGACGGCGATTGCCTGCTCGTGGAGGCGGTCGACGCCGAGGATCGGGTGCTCGGCCTGCTCTCGCTGGTGCCGTGGGGTCGCACTGGGGCCACACTGGAACTGCTGCGCCGTGAACCGGGTGCCGCCGAGGACATCACCGACCTGCTCATCACGGAATTCATCCTCCGGGCCGAACAGTTCGGGATCGAACAGGTCTCGTTGAGCTTCACCCTGTTCAGGTCGGTGTTCGAGGCAGCCGCGCAGCGGGTCTCGCGCCGGCCGCACTGGGCGGCGGTGACTCGGCTGCGCAGTGGGGCGCGGACCCTGCCGCTGTCGTTCTCGCGGTGGTGGCAGCTGGACCAGCTGTACCGCGCGGGTACGCGGTATCAGCCACGCTGGGTGCCTCGCTACGTACTGTCCACCGATCCGCGGCACCTGCCGCGGATCGCCGTAGCAGCCGCACGCGCCGAAGGCCTGCTCCCGAGCCCGGACGGTGGCGCCGGCGCGTTCACCCATACCGGGCGCTACCGCGCCGCCCCCGAGGTCACCGCCGTGGCGCATCCTGTGGTGGCCGCGGCACCGGTTGCCGAAGCTGTTCCGGCCCGCGATCCCCGTCCGGAGCAGGTCCGGGTGCGGACGGACAAACTGGAGCGGCTGGCGGCGGCGAATATCGACCCCTATCCCCCGCCCTTCCCACCCACCCATGCCATCGCCGCGGCCCGCCGGGTGCCGCGCGGCACCACTGTGCGGATATCGGGCCGGCTGCTGCGGCGGCGGGACTGTGGCGGTGTGCAGTTCGCGGTGGTCCGCGACTGGACCGGCGATCTCCAGCTGCTGTTCGACCGCGATCGGCTCGGCCCCGGCCGCTGCGCCGAATTCGGCGAGTTCGCCGACCTGGGCGATCTGATCTCGGTGAGCGGGCAGCTCGGGTACAGCCGGCGCGGGGAGCTCTCCCTGCTGGTGGCCGACTGGCGGATGCTGGCGAAATGCCTGCGCCCGCTGCCCGGAAAATGGCACGGTCTCACCGATCCCGACGCCCGCCTGCGCCGCGGCTATCTCGACCTGATGATCGACCGGCAGGCCCGCGAACTGCTGGCCCGCCGCAGCGCCGTACTACGCACGCTGCGCGACACCCTGCACGACGGCGGCTTCCTCGAGGTCAGCTCACCGGTGCTGCAACCCGGCACCGGAACGGGGACAACGCGCAGTATGCGCACGCATATCGACGCCGGCAACACCGATCTGCATCTGCGTCTCGATCCGGAATCGGCGTTGAAGCGGCTGTGCGTCGGCGGTGTGGAGAAGGTATTCGAACTGGGCCCCGGTTTCCGCAATACCCGCGCGGATGCCCGGCACCTACCGGAATTCACCCTGCTGGAAGCGTATGAGGCGCACGGTGACCATCAGCGGATGATGGCGTTGTGCCGCCACCTCGTCCAGCAGGCCGCACGCGCCGTGAATGATTCGGCGATCGCCATGCGGCCGCGACCCGACGGTTCGTCCGAGGCGGTGGATCTGTCCGGCGAGTGGCGGATGCGTTCGGTCTACGACGCGCTCACCCGGGAAACGGGTATCGAGATCACCCCGGATACCGAACCGCCGCGGTTGCGGGAACTGTGCGAGAAAGCCGATATCACCGCGCAGCCCGGCTGGGCGCACGGCCGGCTCGTGTACGCGCTCTACCAGCGCCTGGTCGTCCCCACCACCGACCGGCCCACCTTCTACACCGACTTCCCCGGTTCCGTATCGCCGGCCGCGCGCGCCCAGCGCCACCGCGGTGACCTGGCCGAACGCTGGGAGCTGGTGGCCGGCGGGATCGAAGTGGCCACCGGGCGCAGCGAACTGACCGACCCGGTGGAGCTGCGCCGCCGGGTTACCGCGCAGGCCCGCCCGGGCGCCGAGAACGGTGCGGCCACCGTCGGGCTGGACGAGGATCTGCTACACGCGCTGGAATACGGTATGCCGCCCACCGGTGGCTTGAGCCTGGGCGTCGAACGGGTGTTGATGCTGCTCACCGGGCGCGCGATCCGGGAAACCCAGACGTTTCCCTTGGTTCGCCGGCGCTGACGGCACCTCCGGCGGCGAGAACGCTGGGAATACGTGAGGTTTCGTGCCCGCGACACGGGGAAGTACCGTGTAGGCACTCCGGCCCGAGGAGGAGGGCCGAATATTTCGAACGGGGTTTACTTTGAGTTATCTGGACCTGCTCACCCACGCGAGCCATATGGACTATTCGGCCTGGGCCGATACCGATGTGCTGGCTTCCGTGGTCGATCTGGAAGCGGCGCGCAAGCGCAAAGGCAAGGGTGGCGGCGGCGGCTGGATCGTGGGTCTGATCTGCCTCGTGGTCGTCGTGGCGATAATCGTCGCGGTGGTGCTGATGGCACGGAAGAAGAACGACAACAACAACGCGCAGGGCCAGTTCCCGGGTCAGCCCCCGCAGGGCGGTTATCCCCAGCAAGGCGGTTACCCCCAGCAAGGCGGATATCCCCAAGAAGGTGGCTACCCGCAGCAGGGCGGATATCCCCAGCAGGGCGGGTATCCGCAGCAGGGCGGCTACCCGTCCGACCCGAACAACCCGCCGCAGGGCGGTCAGCCGCCGTACCCACCGGCCGGCCACTGACCCGCACAGACTGCTCCGGAAAGGGCCCGGGGCGCCCCCGCGGGCCCCGGGGCGGGGCGGCACGGTGGGGCGGCGGTGGATTCCCGGAGGCGGCGCTGCCCGCGGCCCGTCGGCGCCGTGGGCTTCC
>NZ_JARWPM010000340.1 GCF_029869215.1 Nocardia carnea | reverse complement strand
GGGCGCCGTCCGCCCCGTTGATGCCGCCCCCCCCCCGCAGCGGGTTTCGTGTCGCTCCCTCGGTTTAACCATTTGTTGGCGCCCGCCCGCGCGGGGGCGCGGGTTCGGGGCGTAGCTTCACCGCTCCAGAACGGGGACGGCCCCGAGTTCGTTGTTCGCCGGACCGCCTGCGTCTCACAACCCGGTTATCCTGTGTTCTGCCAAACTCGCGGCCGGGTGTGCGCCTGCGCGGGCACGGTCCGAGACGGTGACCCGGTCTCGATGGTGGTGTTGGCGCATCACCATCGAGACCGGTGTAATTCACTGATCGGTCGAGCTATCAGCTCCCTTCACATATTCGCGGGCCCGCGCGCTGTCCACGCCGGTGCCGGTATGCCATGCCTGCCATTCCGCCAGGTCGGGGAAGGTTCCGTCGAGTAGTTCGGTGCGCAGCGCGCGCGTCCATTCCGCCTCCGCCACCAGCACCGCGAGGCCGTACTCGGATTCGATGAGGAACAGCCGAGGCAGGCTCGCCGAGAGCGCGGCGAGGTCCTTCCGGACCCGCGCGATCTGCTCGTCCAGCACCGCGAGGCGCCGGCCCAGCAGTTCCGCGACCTCCTCGGGCGGTAGCACCGCCAGGATCGACAACCCGGCGAGGTAGCGGCCGCGTTCGGGTTCGGGTTCGGCGATCAGTTCCCGCGTCCAGTCCACCAGTTCGGCACGGCCCGCTTCGGTGATCCGGTAGATCACCCGCTCGGGCCGGGCGCCGTCGCGTTCGCTGCCCACCACCTCGAGGAACCCGGCCTTGGCCAGGTTCTGCACCACCGTGTACAGCGACCCCCACTTGATATCCATGTCCTGGTCTTTGCCGTACTCACGCAACCGCGCCGCGATCTGATACCGGTGCATGGCCTCGTCCTGCATCACCGCGAGAACGGCCAGCGCCAGCAGATTGCCCACCTTGCGCTTCTTCGCCATCGACCCTCCTTACTCGCCTACGAATATACGCACGCGAGTACTAGCGGACAAGCCTGCCCGCAAGTCGCCTCCGCTTACCCCTCCGTGAGGTCCTGCGCGCCGCATCCACCCGACCGCGCCCAGCGGGAACGCCGAGCTCGGCCCCCCGGCGCATGCACCTACGCCGGACGCCGCCGTCCAGCAGCCGATCACTACCGGGTGTCGAGCGCCTCGAGCACGCCGGGTGGCGCAGCCAAGCGCCACGAGTCGAGAATGATGGCTCGCAGTTCTTCGTGATCGTCGAGGGCCGCGAGCCGCACCCGGACCCACGGGTTGGCGGCCTCGTGACCGGCGATCCAGAACTTGGCCGGTTCGGCAACGACCAGTTCGTCGCGATCGACTATCGGGCAACGCACAGCCATCGACGTCTCGTCTTCCGGCAGGGTGAGGAAAAGCCGCCGTTCGACCCGGAAGATCGGCATGCCCCACGCGAACTCTTCAGTGGTTCCCGGCAGCGAAAGCGCGTAGGCGCGAGCGTCATCCCCATTGGCGGTCGGTGTTCTCGGCGCGCTCGCGCGCGCGGGGTTTCGGCCCCCTCGGTCCATAACCTTCGAATTCCTCGCTGAACTCGGCGCTCCGGCTGGTTGCGTTGTGATCAATGTAGCTCGATACCGGCCCGCCGCATGCGCTCCAAGGCCGTCTCCACCGTGGCCGGGGCGACACCCGCTGTCAGGCCGAGCAGGACACGGGTGGTGAAACCGGCCGCGGCGGCGTCGAGGGCGGTGGCCCGGACACAGTGGTCGGTGGCGATTCCGGCGATATCGACGGTGCCGATACCGCGGGCGCGTAACCATTCGGCGAGCGGCGTGCCGTCGGCGGCCGCCCCCTCGAAACCCGAATAGGCGGCCGAATATTCGCCTTTCGAGAACACTTCCTGCACGGGCGCGGTGTCGAACTCCGGATGGAACTCAGCGCCCGGCGTGCCGACCCGGCAGTGCGGGGGCCAGCTGTCCACGAAGTCCGGGGTATCGGAGAAATGCGCACCGGGATCGATGTGGAAATCCCGGGTGGCGACGATCGCGTCGTAGTCGGCGTCGCGCAGATAGTCGCTGATCAACCCCGCGACCCGGGCGCCACCGGCCACCGCCAGGGAACCGCCCTCGCAGAAATCGTTCTGTACATCCACCACGATCAATGCGCGTTTCATACCTTCAGTTTCCCCCGCGCCGTCCGGCCGGGCCACTCGTGTCCGCCGGTCAGGACAGGAATGTGGTGGGCACCGCGGGATCCCCGGCGGAGAGTTTGAGGCCCTCCCACGGCAGGCTCACCAGGCCACGCGCCACCAGGTCACGGGAATCGGCGAGACCGGGGCCGTCCAGTACCTCGCCACCCCGCACCAAGGGCACCAGCAGATCCTTTGCCTCGAATTCCCCCGGATCGGGCGGCGCGGCGGCCGCCGGATACACGATCTCCTCGACGATCGTCCCGGTGGACCGTGCCAGCCGCACCGCGCGTTTCGCGCCACCCCGCGATTCCTTGTGGCTGGATCGTTTCGCCACCGGCAGGCCGTCGACCTCGACCAGCTTGTACACCATGCCCGCGGTCGGCGCGCCCGACCCGGTCACCAGCTGGGTCCCGACCCCGTACGCGTCGACCGGTTCGGCCCGCAACGCCGCGATCGCGTATTCGTCGAGGTCCCCGGAAACCACGATCCGAGTACCGGTGGCCCCCAGCTCGTCCAGCTGCCGCCGGACCTGCCGCGCCAGCACACCGAGATCACCGGAGTCGATCCGCACCGCACCCAGCTCCGGCCCCGCCACCTGTACCGCGAGTTCGACGCCACGCGTGATGTCGAAGGTGTCGACCAGCAGCGTGGTGCCGGTGCCGTGTGCCGCGACCTGGCTGCGGAACGCCTCCACCTCGTGCTCACCGTCGGGGCCGCTGTGCACCAGCGTGAATGCGTGCGCACTGGTTCCCGCGCCCGGCACCCCGTACCGGCGCACGGCCTCCAGGTTGGAGGTCGCGTGGAAACCGGCCAGGTAAGCAGCCCGCGCACTGGCCGGGGCGGCGCGTTCATGGGTGCGCCGTGACCCCATCTCGATCATGCGGCGTCCGGCCGCGGCGCTCACCATCCGCGCCGCCGCCGACGCGATCGCACTGTCGTGGTTGAACACCGACAGCGCCAGCGTCTCCAGCACCACGCATTCGGCGAAGCTGCCGGTCACCGACAGAATCGGCGAACCCGGGAAATACAGCTCACCTTCCGGGTAGCCGTCGATATCGCCGGCGAAGCGGTAGTCGCGCAGCCAGTCGATGGTCGCGGAATCCAGGAATCCGGCGGCGACCGCCAGTTCCTCCGCGCCGAACCGGAACCGGGCCAGCGCGTCGAGGAAACGGCCGGTACCGGCGACCACGCCGTACCGGCGGCCGTGCGGCAGGCGCCGAGCGAAGACCTCGAAGGTGCAGCGTCGCGTCGCGGAACCATCGGCCAGCGCGGCCGCCAGCATGGTGAGCTCGTATTGGTCGGTCAGCAGGGCGGTGCTGCCGGCGGTATCGCGCGGGTCCACGGTTGTTCACTGTAAACAGGCAGGCGGCGCGGGCCGCGAAACCACCCGCCACGCCCGGGGCCGGCACGAGCCTCCGGGGCCGCGTAACGCGGGTTTCGCGCAGGTCGCGTACCTGACCGGGGCCGTCGCATTGTTGCTGCTCCGGGTGTTGTGAATTACTCGGTGCGTCGTACCCTTGGTGGCATGGCCTTGTGCAATACAGCACCCCGCTCCCGGACGATCGAGGTCCGCGTAGACGCCCCCGGCGTCACGTTGTCGGCGGCACAGGCGACCCCCGAGGCCGTGGAAGCCACCGAGATCCTGGAGGCCGAGGACCGCCCCTGGGTCACCGTGGTGTGGGACGATCCGGTCAACCTGATGCACTACGTCGCCTATATCTTCCAGAAGTTGTTCGGCTACAGCAAAGCCAAGGCGACCGAGCTGATGCTCAAGGTGCACAACGAGGGCAAAGCGGTCGTATCGTCCGGTTCGCGGGACAAAATGGAACAGGATGTCCGCCGGCTGCACGCGGCCGGGCTGTGGGCGACCATGCAACGCGACGACTGATCGGACGGTTACCGTAGCGACGTGCGTAAATGGAGCCGGAAGAACTCATTGAGCGGTCTCAAGCTGCGGACGGAGATGGACGCGCGGGAAGCGAGCGTCCTGCGTTCGCTGGTCGGAGCCGTATCCGGCCTGCTGGGTGAGCGTGCCGCCTCGGCCCCCGAGGACGAGCTCGCCGCCCTGACCGGACTGCGCAGCGGCAACACCCTCCCGCCGGACGATCCCCGGCTGGCACGGCTGCTGCCCGATTTCCACCGCGCCGAACCGGGATCCCCCGACGCCGATCGCGCCGACCTCAACAGCGCGCTGCGCGGCTTGCACGAACCGGAGATCATCGACGACAAACTGGCGGCCGCGGGCGTCGTCCTGCGGACGGTTCCGGAAGAGGGCGGCAAGATCGCGCTCACACCCGAAGAGGCCGACGCGTGGCTGACCGCGCTCACCGATATCCGGCTCGCCCTCGGCGTTGTGCTGGAAATCGACGCCGACACCCCGGAACAGTTCCCGCCCGACGACCCCCGTGCCCCGCATCTGGACGTCTACCACTGGCTCACCTGGATGCAGGACTCCCTACTGCAGGCGATGGCCCCGTGACCGGCGGCGCGCCCGGGCCGCGTAACGCCCTCACCGATATCGCCGGCCTGCTGGTCGGCCACCATCACATCCTCGATCCGGACGCCACCCGCGGTTCCGGCGCCGCCACCGGGTCCACGGTGGTCCGCGCGCCGGGCGGCGCGGTCGCGGCCGTGGATGTGCGCGGCGGCGGCCCCGGTACCCGGGAAACCGATCTGCTCGATCCCGCGAACACGGTCCAGCGGGTTCACGCCGTCCTGCTCACCGGCGGCAGCGCCTACGGCCTGGCCGCGGCGGACGGCGTGATGCGTTGGCTGGAAGAACACGGCGAAGGTATCCCGATGGACCCGGCCGACCCGGCCCGGGTGGTGCCGATCGTGCCCGCCGCGGTGATCTTCGATCTGCCGGTCGGCGATTGGCGCACCCGGCCCACCGCCGAATTCGGATACCACGCCGCCGCGGCTGCCGGACCCGATTTCCTGCGCGGTTCCGTCGGTGCGGGAGTGGGCGCCCAAGCCGGGGCGCTCAAGGGCGGGATCGGCAGCGCCAGCATCCGCTTCACCGACGGTATCGCCGCCGGGACCACGGTCGGCGCGCTGGTGGTCGCGAACCCGGTGGGGTCGGTTTTCGACCCGCGCACCGGGCTGCCGTGGGGCGCGGGCACCGACGGCCCCGAATTCTTCGGCCTGCGCCCGGCCACCGCGGAACAACTCGCCGCGGCCAACGCGCTACCGGTGAAGGGCACCGTCCTCAACACCACGATCGGCGTGGTCGCCACCGACGCGCCCCTGGACACCCTCGGCTGCCGCCGCCTCGCCACCACCGCACACGACGGGCTGGCCCGCGCGGTCCGCCCGGCGCATTCCCCCCTCGACGGCGATACGTTCTTCGCACTCGCGACCGGCACCGCGACCCCACCGGGCCTCCCCGCCCTCCCCCCGGCCTTCCCGGCCGACCTACCGCTGGTCGACGAACTGTGCACAGCGACCGCGGTCTGCGTGGAACGCGCCGTAGTCGACGCCATCCGCTCAGCGGAATCGGTCGCCGGCCTCCCCACCTACAACGACCTCTTCGGCAACTGAGCACCCGAGGTTTCACCTGCGCGAGAACGATCAAACCCGAACGCGACTCGCCGGGGCGCCGAGTCTTACGAGGCGCTGAGTGGTTTACATGACCCTCGAAACCCAACGCGACCACGGCGGCGCCGAGTCTTACGAGGCCCCGAGAGGTTTACATGACCCCCGAAGCCCAACGGGACCACGGCGGTGCCGAGTCTTTCGAGGCCCTTGGAGGGTTTTGCCCGTGGGGGGGGGGGTGGTGGGGGGGGCCGCCCGGTGGGGTGTGGCCCGCCGCGGCGGGCCGCCCGGGGGGGGTGGCCCCCCCCCCCCCCTTGGCCCTTGGCCCCAAAACCCCCGCGCCGCCGGAGGCGGCGCAAAAGACACGGGAATAGGCACATATCCTCGACCGTTGTCGGCTGTGATGGGTCGGCGACGGCCGAGACGATGTGTGGAGAGGTTCGATTGTGCTCGTGATCAGGGCCGACCTGGTGGATGCGATGGTCGCGCATGCCCGTGCCGATCATCCCGACGAGGCCTGCGGGATCATCGCGGGGCCCGAGGGGTCGGATCGTCCGGAGCGGTTCGTGGCGATGCTGAACGCCGAGCGCTCCCCCACGTTCTACCGGTTCGATTCCGGGGAACAGTTGAAGGTGTGGCGCGCGATGGACGAGGCCGACGAGGAACCGGTGGTGATCTACCACTCGCATACCGCCACCGAGGCCTATCCGAGCCGCACCGATATCTCCTACGCCTCCGAACCCGGCGCACATTATGTGCTGATCTCCACCCGCGACCCGGAGCAGCACGAGTTGCGCAGTTACCGGATCGTCGAGGGCGAGGTCACCGAGGAGCCGGTGCAGATCGTCCCCGCCTACGAAAACGTCTGACCACCAGAACTTCCGAGAAGAAAGCACAGCGAGGAGCACCCATGCCGGTCACCGTGTCCATCCCGACCATCATGCGCACCCACACCGGAGGCGAGAAGCGTGTCGAGGCCAAGGGGTCCACGCTCGCCGCGGTGATCGAGGATCTGGAGAACAACCATCCCGGTCTCGCCGAGCGGTTGCTGAGCGACGGCAAACTGAACCGCTACGTCAACATCTATGTCGACGACGAGGATGTGCGGTTCTCCGGCGGCCTCGACACCGCCGTGGGCGAGGGCGCGACGGTGACGATTCTGCCGGCCGTCGCGGGCGGGGTCTGAGAAGCCGGTGGCGCGCTACGAATCCCTGATCGCGACCCTCGGCGATACCCCGCTGGTCGGGCTGCGCAATCTCTCCCCGCAGTGGGAGGGTGAGCTGCCGGTGCGGCTGTGGGCCAAACTCGAGGACCGCAATCCCACCGGATCCATCAAGGACCGCCCGGCGCTGCGCATGATCGAACAGGCCGAGGCCGAGGGCCGGCTCACCCGCGGCTGCACGATCCTGGAGCCCACCAGCGGCAATACCGGGATCTCGCTGGCCATGGCGGCGAAGCTCAAGGGCTATCGCCTGGTGTGCGTGATGCCGGAGAACACCTCGGTGGAGCGCCGGCAGCTGCTCACCATGTTCGGTGCCGAGATCATCGATTCGCCTGCCGCCGGCGGTTCGAACCAGGCGGTGGCCAAGGCCAAGGAGATCGCCGCGGCGAACCCGGACTGGGTGATGCTCTACCAGTACGGCAACCCGGCCAACGCCCTGGCGCACTACGAGACCACGGGTCCGGAGATCCTCGCCGATCTGCCCGAGATCACACATTTCGTCGCCGGACTGGGTACCACCGGCACCCTGATGGGCACCGGCCGGTTCCTGCGGGAGAAAGTGCCGGGTATCGAGATCGTCGCCGCGGAACCTCGCTACGGCGAGCTGGTCTACGGCCTGCGCAACATCGACGAGGGGTTCATCCCGGAACTGTACGACGAATCGGTGCTCACCAGCCGTTTCTCCGTCGGCCCGTACGACGCCGTCCGCCGCACCCGGGAGCTGGTACTGGAGGAGGGCATTTTCGCCGGTATCTCCACCGGCGCCATCCTGCACGCGGCGCTCGGCGTGGCCCGCAAGGTCGTCGCGGCCGGTAAACGAGCCGATATCGCCTTCGTCGTCGCCGACGGCGGATGGAAATACCTGTCCACCGGCGCCTACGACGGCACCCTCGAGGAGGCCGAGGAACGCCTCGAAGGCCAGCTCTGGGCTTGAGTTTTTGGTGCCGCCTCCGGCGGCACGGGTTTTTGCCCCCCATGGTGGGCGCGGGGGGGGGGGGGGCGCCCCCCCCCCCCCGCCGCCCGGCCGCCCTCTCCGGCGGGGGCGGGTGGGGGCCCGCGCCGCGCGGCGCCCGCGCGGGGCTCGGCGCCCCCCGCCCGCGGCGGCCGCCCCCCCCCCCCCCCCGGCCACCATGGGGGCCAAAAACCCGCGCCGACGGAGTCGGCGATCTGCCCGGCCAGCCGGGGACTGATCTCGAACCCTTGATCGGCCAGCGCGACGGCGGGATCGAACAGTTCTCGCCATTCGGTGAGAGAGATCTCCAATAGCACAAGCCCCACAAACAAAAACTCCCCCAACACCCCTATATCTCCCCCTCTCGCGGGCGAATGGG
>NZ_JARWPM010000339.1 GCF_029869215.1 Nocardia carnea | reverse complement strand
GTGCGCGCCCAGCCGGGCTGGGCCCGGCGGGCCCCCGCGGCCACCGCGGGCAGTTGCCCGAGGGCGGTGAAGGGTAACCTGGCCACCGGCGGTGCCCGGGCCCGGGCGAGGGGCACGGAGCCCCCCGGGGCCGCGCGCGGGCGGGCGGCGCCCCCACCCCCCGCGGGCGCGGGGGGGCCCCCTCGCCGGTGCGGGTTTGAAGCGGCGGTTTCCGGCAAAACGGGTGGGCATGAGCGGACCGAGCACTCTCACAGAAGCCACGCGCCCGGCACCCGGCGGCATCGAGATCCTCGACCCGGCCACGGGAACGTCCGTCGGCACGGTACCCATGACCGGCCTCGCGGAACTGGACGAGCTGGTCGCGGCGGCCCGCCGCGCCCAGCCCGGCTGGGCGCGCACCCCGGCGGGCGAGCGGGCCGCCGCGGTCCGGGCGGGGGCCGCCCGGCTCCGGGCCCGGGCCGAGGACATCGCCGCGCTCGCCGAATCCGAAACCGGCCGTCCCCGCGCCGAAGGCGTGGAGGGCGTCACCGCCGGTGCGGCCACCCTCGAGCAGTACGCCGAACTGGGCCCGCTGCACCGGGGCAGGAGCCTGCAGGGAAGCTACGACGCGACCGACCTGATGGTGTGGGAACCGCGCGGCGTCGTGGTCGCGCTGACCCCGTGGAACGACCCGGTCGCGGTATCCTGCGGCCTGCTCGGCGCGGCGCTGATCACCGGGAACACCGTGCTGCACAAGCCGAGTGAGCGTGCCCCGCACACCGGGGCCCTGGTCGGCGAACTACTGGCGGAGGTGCTGCCCGCCGGGGTCCTGCAGACCCTGCAGGGTGACGGCACCGTCGGCGCGGCGCTGGCCGCCCACGCTGCCGTGGATGTCGTCGCGCACGTCGGCAGTACCGCCGCGGGCCGTTCGATCGCCCGCAGCACCGCCGTGACCGGCGCGCATACGCTGCTCGAGAACGGCGGTAACGACGCACTCGTCATCGACGCCGATGTCGACCCGGTGTGGGCCGCGGAACAGGCCGCGCTGGGCGCGTTCGCGAACTCCGGCCAGATCTGTGTGTCCGTGGAGCGGATCTTCGTGCACGAAGCGATCGCGCAACCGTTCCACACCGCGCTGGCCGCGGCCGCGCGCTCCCGGCATACCGCGCCGCTGGTCGACCGGCGTCACCGCGACCAGGTCCATGCCCAGGTCCGCGAGGCGGTGGCCGCCGGCGCGCGACCACTCGCCGGAGCAGCGGTGCCCGACGGGCCCGGCGCCCACTACCCGGCGACCGTCCTGACCGACTGCACGCCGGAGATGCGGATCATGCGGGAGGAAACCTTCGGCCCGGTCGCCCCGGTTCGCGTGGTGACCACGTTCGAGCAGGGACTCGCCGAAGCCGCGGCGGACGAGTACGGGCTGGCCGCGACCGTGCTCACCGCGTCGATGGCCAATGCCCAATATGGCTGGCGGGAGCTGCCGGTGGGCACCGTGAAGATCAACGCGGTCTTCGGCGGTGCCCCCGGCGGTGCCGCCCACCCGCGCGGTGCGAGCGGTCGCGGATACGGTTACGGCCCCGAACTACTCGACGAAATGACCCGGACGAAGGTAGTCCATATGCGGCCCGCGCCCGCGGCCGCGGCCCGGTGGTGACGGTCGGTGCCCGCCGGCGGTGCGCGCGGTATGACACCGGCGTGGGCGGGTCCAGAGCATGCCCGGATGCCGTGCGCCTATCGCCTGCCGCGGGAGACGACCGGGTGCCGGCGATTGGCGCGGCGGTTACCGGGTAAGCGCGGACCATGCGCGTACTGGTGACCGGATGGTCCAGCTTTGTGCACGGGGAAGCGACGGCGGGGGATGTGCTGGGCATGCGTCGCGTGGGGGAAACCCTGGCCGCGGCGGGGATTGCGCACGAGACCGCCTGGAGTCCCGGGTTCCGGCCGGAGGCCCTGCATCTCGACGAGGCCGACGCCGGGCGGTTCTCGCATCTCGTCTTCGTCTGCGGCCCGGCACACGGGGCGCAGGTGCGGGAGTTACACGAACGGTATGCGTCGTGCCGCCGGATCGCGGTAGGCGTCTCGGTACTCGATCCGGCCGATACGGCGGTCACCGGATTCCACCGGGTGCTGGCGCGCGACGACCCGGATACGGCCCGCCCGGATATGTCGGTATCGGCCACCACCACCACGGTTCCGGTGGTCGGGGTGGTTTTCGCTCCCGGCCAGGCCGAATACGGGCCGGCGCGGCGGCACCACGCGGTGCACGACGCTCTCGAACGCTGGCTGTCCGGCCTCGACTGCGCCCGGCTACCCCTCGATACCCGCCTGGCCGGCGACGATTGGCGGCACTGCGCCACCCCCGACCAGCTGGCCTCGGTCTTCGCCCGCCTCGACGCGGTCGTCACCACCCGGCTGCACGGCGTGGTCTTCGCGTTGCGGGCCGGTGTCCCGGTGCTGGCGGTGGATCCGGTGGCAGGCGGCGGCAAGGTCACCGCGCAGGCCGCGGCCCTGGGCTGGCCGGCGCTGCTCTCTGCCGAACAGGCTCTCGATCCGAGCATGGTGGACCGCTGGTGGCGGTGGTGCCTGTCCGCGGCGGGCCGCGAGCACGCGCGCCGCGGCGAGTTCCCGGCCGCCGATTCCCTGGCCTCCGCCCTCCTCGACGAATTGCTCGCGGGACGTCCCGCATGAACCCGGCGGACGAAGCGGTGGGGCCCGCGGTCGACGAGGCTGCGGCGCGGACTGCTGAGGACGCTGCGGAAGCCGGTGCGGACACGGCGGAATCGGCGGCCGAGGGGACGGCGCGGACCACGGTGGTGATCGCGACCCGCAACCGCGCCGCGGAACTGGCCCGCACCCTCGCCGAGCTGGCGACATTGCGGCCGCGCCCGCCGATCGTGGTGCTGGACAACGCCTCCGACGACGACACCGCCGAGGTGGCCGCGGGCTTCTCCGGGGTCTCGGTGGTGCGGTTGCCCCGCAATCTGGGTGCGGCGGCCCGCAATCTGGGCGTCACGGCCGCCCGTACCCCGTATATCGCGTTCTGCGACGACGATTCATGGTGGGCAGACGACGCGCTCGCCCGCGCCGAACAGGTTCTGGATTCCTGCCCGCGGCTGGGTCTCGTCGCTGCCCGCACCCTGGTCGGCCCCGGTGACCGGGACGACCCGGTCAACGAACTGATGGCGGACAGCCCGCTGGGGCGGCCCGCCGGACTGCCCGGCCCCGCCGTGCTCGGGTTCCTCGCCTGCGCGGCGGTCGTGCGCAAGGAGGCGTTTCTGCGCGCCGGCGGGTTCAGCCCGCTGCTGCATTTCGGCGCCGAGGAACGCCTGCTGGCACTCGACCTGGTCGCGGCCGGCTGGGAACTCTCCTATGTGGCCGAGATCCGCGCCCACCACCACCCGTCGTCGCACCGCCCGCCTCCGGTGTGGCGCCGCCGGGCCGAACTGCGGAACAACGCGTTGATCACCTGGCTGCGCCGCCCCGTGCGGCAGTGTGTGTCGGAAACGGCCGTACTGCTCGGCCGCGCGGTGCGCGAACCGTGGATATGGCCGGCGCTCGGGGGAGTGCTGCGCCGGCTGCCGTGGGCGCTGGCGCAGCGGCGGCGGGTGCCGCCGGAGGTCGAGCGCCGGGCCCGGATTCTGGAACTTGCCGAGGGAAGGGTATGAAACGCATGGGCACCGAACGCATCACGGTGGTCGTCATGACCCGCGACCGCCGGGAGCAACTGCTGGAGACACTCGCCGAGATGACCGCGCTCCCGGACGCGGCGCCGATCATCCTGGTGGACAACGCTTCCAGCGACGGTACCGCCGACGCGGTCACCGCGGCGTTTCCGTCGGTGGAGGTCATCCGGGCGCAGGAGAACTTGGGTGCAATCGCCCGCAATCTCGCCGTGGAACGGGTGCGGACACCGTATGTGGCGTTCTGTGACGACGACACCCGATGGCAGCCGGGCGCGCTCACCCGCGCCGCCGAACTGCTCGACCGGTATCCCGGACTCGCCTCGGTGACCGGCCGCTGCCTGGTCGAACCCGATCTGCGGGAAGACCCGATCACACCGGAACTACGCGATTCACCGGTGCCGGGACCCGACTGGCTGCCGGGCCCGGCGCTGCTCGGCGTGATGGCGGCGCTGTCCGCCTTCCGGGTGAGCGCGTTCCGGGAGGTCGGCGGCTTCTCCCGGCGGCTGTGGTTCGGCGGTGAGGAGGAACTGCTCGCCTTGGATCTGGCAGCCCACGGCTGGTGGATGTGCTGGATCGAGGACATGGTGATCCACCACGCCCCGTCGCGGTTGCGGGATTCGACGCGGCGCCGCGGCCTCGGTATCCGGAACACGCTGTGGACGTTGTGGTTACGCCGGCCGGTCCGCAGTGCGGCCCGGCGCAGCGCCGCGGTGCTGACATCGGCGCCCCGCGACGCGGCGACGGCCCGGGCCGTCCTGGAAGCCCTGCGCGGGCTGCCGTGGGTGGTACGCGAGCGGGCGGTCGTACCTGCCGAGGTGGAGGCCGGGCTCGTGCTGCTGGAGGAATCCCAGCGCCGGTCACCGGCCCGGCGGTACGTGGGCTGATCCGGCAGCGTGTCATCGGCCGGAGGCGGGGTAACCGCAGCCCATGAACGCACCGACGGGAACCCCGGAGTCGTACTGGATCCGATCCACCGAGCCGACCGCCTATCCGCGCGTGACCGCCGATCTGGACGTCGATGTGGCGGTGATCGGCGGTGGTATCGCCGGTCTCGCCGCGGCCTGGGAGATCGCCGGCACGGGCCGTTCCGTCACCGTCCTCGAGGCCGACCGGATCGTCGGCGGGACGACCGGCTACACCACCGCGAAGGTCAGCGCCCAGCACACGCTGGTGTACGACTCGCTGCGCTCGTCCTTCGATGCGGGCACGGCGCACGACTACGCACGGTCCCAGCAGGACGCCGTGGCACACCTGGCGCGGACCGCGGCGGAGCTCGATATCGAGTGTGAGCTGGAACGGGCGCCGTCCTACACCTATGTCACCGGCGCGAAGCGCGTCGCCACCGTTCGCGCGGAGGTCGAGGCCGCGGTCGAGGCGGGACTGCCGGCCACGCTGGTCACCGAGACGGGACTGCCGTTTCCGGTGGCGGCCGCGATCCGCGTGGACGACCAGGTCCAGTTCCATCCGCGGAAATACCTGCTCGGCCTCGCCGAGCACGTGACCCGTTCCGGGGGCACGATCTTCGAGCGGACCCGGGTGGTCGGGCTGGACGAAGGCGACCCCTGCCGGCTGACCACCGAACGCGGCGCCACGGTGCGCGCCCGCGATGTGGTGGTCGCGACCCACTACCCGGTGTTCGACCGGGCGCTGCTGTTCGCCCGGCTACAACCCCGGCGCGAACTGGCCGTGGCCGGTCCACTGGCCGCCGGTGCGGATCCCGGCGGTATGTACATCACTCCCGAGGAGAACACCCGCTCGGTGCGCACCGCCCCTTACGGTGACGGCCGCCGGTTGCTCATCGTCACCGGCGAGCACCTGCGCCCGGGTACCGGCTCGACCGCGGACGCTTTCGAACGGCTGGCCGGGTGGGCGCGGACGCATTTCCCCGTGGAATCCCTCGACTATCACTGGGGCGCGCAGGACAACACCACCACGGACGGCATCCCCTATATCGGCCGGTTCCATCCCGGCGCCCGGCATGTCTACGTGAGTACCGGATTCGGCGGCTGGGGGATGACGCACGCCGTCATGGGCGGCCGGTTGCTCGCCGCCGAGCTGGCCGGCGAGCCGCTGCCGTGGGCACGGATCTACGACCCGCGGCGGCTGCATCCGAAGGTCGAGGCGGGCACCTTGCTGAAATCCGGTCTCGACGTGGGCCGGCACCTGGTCGGTGATCGTCTCGCCCCCAGTACTTTCGTCGATACCGCCGCCGATCTGCCGCCCGGCAGCGGCGCGGTGATGCGCCGTTCGGGTCGGCGCTGCGCGGTGTACCGGGATACGGACGGCGAACTGCACACCGTATCGGCGGTCTGCACCCATCTCGGCTGCGTCGTCGCCTTCAACGACGCCGAAACCAGCTGGGATTGCCCCTGCCACGGGTCGCGTTTCGATATCGACGGGAAGATACTGGAGGGCCCGGCCACCGAGCCGTTGGAACGGATCGACCCCGCAGCGGACTGATCGTCGGTTACCGGCGACTGATCCGCGGGATCACGTCCGGATCAGTAGCCGGTGGCGGGCGGTGGCGCGGCCACCCGTATGGCGGGCGGCGCAGTCGCGCGGCGCTCGGTGCCAGTGCCTTCGGGCGGGTACTCCACGGATTCGCGGGCCTCGGTTGCGCCACAGATCGCGTCGGACGAGTAGCGGCCCGGGCTCGCTCGGCACTTTTCGCTGGCCTGGCATTCCGCGCTCGCCCGGGAGTCCTCGGCCGGCCGCCCTGTGGTGACGCCGCGGGGCGAACGTAACCTCACCGCGGCGGCGCCACGCTGCGCAATCGGGCCGGTTCGGCCACGAATTCGAGGCCGAAGTTGTTCAGGGTGGCCGGTAGCGGTGTGCCCGGCGCCAGCGAATGCGACCGCAACCGCAACTGCGGCCCGGAGAGCAGATGCGCGAGCAGTGTGCTGGTGGTGAACAGGACCAGGTTGCGACCCGGGCATTCGGCCGGGCCGGCGCTGAACGGCACCAGCTGCGGATACTGCTGCGCGCGCCCGTCCAGCCAGATATCGGGTTCGAAGCTGTCGGCGAACGGCAGCAGCTGCCGGTCGCGGTGGAACGCCGGAACGAGGATCAGCAGCGCTGCGCCGGGTTCGATCGCGAACTGTTCCGAACCCGTGCGCCATCGGGTCCACTCGGTGGTGTCCCGCAGGATCACCGGGGTGGTGGGCCACAGCCGGATCGATTCCAGGACACACGCCCGCAGATAGGGCCGCAGGTGCGGATGTTCCGGATCCTCGGCCTCGGCGCGGGCGCGTTCGTGCTGCCCGGGATGCTCGGCGAGCAGCGCCAGCGCGCGCGAGAGTGCGATACCGGCCGCGTCGAACGCGAACAGCCACTGCGGCATCTGGCCCACCGGATCCACCGCACCGCCCGCGGGGACTTCGGCCAGGGCACCGGCCAGGCTTCCGGGTTCGGCGGTTTCGGCATAGTCGTACAACCGGGCGAGGAAATGTTCCCGCCGCTTGCGCAGTGTCGGTGCGGCGAACGACCAGTTCGCCGCGCCCCGCAACCGCCACAGTTCATCGGTGATCGCGTCGTCGGTGCGTGCCCGCTCACCCAGCACCACCCGGCGGACCAGCCGCCACCACGCGGCGGTGAACTCCGCCGCGTCCAACTCGCCGCGCCGCGCGATATGCGCCAGGAGTTCCTGCGCCTCGGCGGACACCTTCGCGGCGAACGGTTCGGCCAGCCGGTGTAAGGGGGTGCCGGTATCGAGTGCGGCCTCGTTCACGGCGCGCCGGCGATCCCGGATCGGGCCCTGCGAGACCAGCACACCGTGCGGCTGGAACTGTTCCAGCGCGGCCTTTTTCTCCCGGTTGGCCGGGTCGAACGGGGTGGGTGCCTCGGCGAGTACCCGGCCGACGTCCGCGGGGTCCAGGACCACCAGCACCCGGCGGCCGGGCAGCACCAGCTCCACCGGCCCGCTGCCGAATTCGTCTCGGAGGCTGTTCCAGCGACGCGCCGCCCGGTCGTCGGCCTGGATGCGCTCCAGCAATCCCAGCACAGGCCGGCGGCGGGCGATCACCCCGGCGCTGATCGCCGGGAAACCCAGGTCCACCAGCGCGGTGGCCGCCCGCAGTCCGGTCAGTCGGTGCCCGTGCACATCGGCCATTCCGATCTCCCTTCCCTCCGCTCCCGGCGGTACCCCGCCGGACGTCGGCTGCGTACCCGGGCCCGCGCCCGCGAAACAGCAGGTGACCGGCGGGTCAGAGAATCGGGTTCCCGCCCGTCACCGCGACCCGCGCGCCCGATACGTAGCTGCCCTCGTCGGAGGCGAGCAGGACATACACCGGCGCCAGTTCGGCGGGCTGGCCGGCGCGGCCCAGCGGGGTGCTGTCGCCGAATGCCGTCACCTTCTCGTTCGGCATGGTGGACGGGATCAGCGGCGTCCAGATCGGGCCGGGCGCGACACTGTTGACCCGGATCCCCTTGTCGCCGAGCAACTGCGCGAGGCTGGCGGAAAAGTTCGCGATCGCGGCCTTGGTCGCCGCGTAGGGGGCCAGGGTGGGAGACGGCGAATCGGAATTCACCGAGGAACTGCCGATGATCGAGGCGCCGGGGCGCATATGCGGCAGTGCCGCCTTCACCAGGTGGAAGTAGGCATTGACGTTCACCTTGAAGGTGTAGTCGAATTCCTCGTCGCTGATCTCTTCGATCGTGTTGTGGGTCATCTGGTAGGCCGCATTGCTGACCAGTACATCGATCCGGTCGAACGCGTCCACCGCGCGCGCGATCACCGTGCGGCAGTGCGCGGGATCGGACAGATCTCCCGGTACCAGCACCGCCCGGCGGCCTTCCGCCTCGACCAGGGCACCCACCTCCGCGGCGTCGTCGTGCTCGTCGAGATAGGAGATCAGTACATCGGCACCTTCGCGGGCGAAGGCGATGGCCACGGCCCGGCCGATCCCGCTGTCGGCACCGGTGATCACCGCGGCCTTACCGGTCAGCTTCCCGCTGCCGCGGTAGCTCTGCTCGCCGCAATCGGGAACCGGGTTCATCCGCGCCTGGACCCCGGGTACCTCCTGCTGCTGTTCCGGAAATCCCATCGTTTCTCCTTTCCCGGCGAGCGGCGGCGGCCGCCGCACGGGGTCGTCGTGGTCGTGCACCGGATTACCGCGGGACCGTGATCGAAACCGGTTGCCCGGAATCGGCAACCCGGCGCCGCCGGTATGCGCCGACCGCCGTTCCTCCCGGCCGCGTTGTTTGGGCGGGCCGTGGGAGGGAAGCGCCACCGTCGAGGGCAGTGGTACGGGTGCGGCAGCATGGCCGGCCCGCGTGATCGGAGGTTCGGTGAACGGGACGACGGATCGGGAAACAGCGGAGACGGGCGAACTGGTCATCGGCGTGGTGGCGGACCCGGATCTGCCCGCGCGCTTGGCCCGGGATCTGGCCGCCGGCCTGCCCGCGGCGCTGGCCCGGCACGATCCGCGCCTCCGGTGCCGGGTCGAGGTGTTCGACGACCCGTTCGAAGCGATGTACCCGGACCTCGAATACATCATCGACAAGGCCGCCCGGCACGTCCGGGACACCGACTGGGACCTCGCGCTGTGCCTGACCGATCTGCCGTTGCGCAGCGACGGCAGGACCGTACTGGCCTCGCTGGAGCTGCGGCATCGGGTCGCCCTGATTCCGTTACCGGCACTCGGTGGTGTGCGCTTGCGATACCGGCTGCGGAAACTGGCGGCCGGAATCGTTCCCGCTCTGCGCGGCTCGCGTACGCCGCCCTGCGGAAGCACCGCGACGATGCCGCGTACGGCCGCGGAGCTGCCGGGGCGCGAACTCGCGGCCCGGGCCCCGTTCCGGCGGGTGCGGGTGGTGGACGACGGCACCGACGCCGTCCTGGTGGAACGGGACGGTCCGGCCCGATTCGCCGGACTGCTCGCCGGAATGGTGCGGGCCAACCGCCCGTGGCGGCTGTTCGTCGGGTTGTCCTCGGCGCTGGCCGGGACGTTGGCCGGTACCGCGTTCGGGGTGCTCTATTCGAGTATCTGGCAATTGGCGACGGCGCTGGGACTGCTCCGGCTCGCCGGGGTCGTGCTGGCCGCGATCACCGCCCTGAGTGTCTGGATCATCGTGGGCCACAATCTCTGGGAGCGGAAAACCACCGCGGACCACGCCCGCGATATCCGGTTGCGTAACGCGGGGACCGTGGTCACGGTGGCCTTCGGGGCGATCGTGTTCTTCGCGGTGCTGTTCCTGTTCACCTCGGCGGCCGTCGGGCTCGTCATCCCGCCGGCGTACCTCGCGACCGTGCTCGGCGGCCCGGTGCATCTCGGTGACTACCTGACCATCGCCGCCATGGCCAGTGCGCTGGGAACGGTGGCCGGCGCCGTAGGGTCGGGGCTGGAGGACGATCTCACCGTCCGGAAGGCCACCTACGGCTACCGCGACCAGGAGCGGCGCAGCTGGGTCGACCGCAGGCAGGGATCACCGAGCGACTGAACCGGTCCCGCGAGTCACGGCCGGAATTCCTGCGCCTTGGCCTTGGCGCCCTGCACCACGAGATGGAACGCGTCCGGATCGCCACGCAGCAACGATTTACCCAGATCCTTGATCTGCTCGTAGGTGGCGTGCGGCGGGATCGGCGGGACCTCCGGATCGCAGCGCACGTCCAGCACCGTGGGGCTGCGCATCGCCAGGGCCCGATCCCACATACCGCCGATATCGTCGGGATGATCGATGGCGATGCCCTCCAGCCCCATCTCGTGGGCCAGATCGGCGTAGGGCACATCGGGCAGATCTTGTGATTCCGTGAATTTCGGCGCGCCGCCCATGGCGCGCAGCTCCCAGGTCACCTGGTTGAGGTCGTTGTTGTGGAAAACGCAGACGATCAGTCGCGGATCGCTCCACAGATGCTGATAGCGCGCGATGGTCATGAGCTCGCCGAGGCCGTTCATCTGCATGGCCCCGTCGCCGACGAGGGCGATCACCGGCCGGTCGGGATGGGCGAATTTCGCGCCGATCGCATACGGCACACCCGGGCCCATGGTCGCCAGGGTGCCCGATAAGGAGCCCCGCATCTCCCCGCGGAACCGCAGGCAGCGGGCGTACCAGTTCGTGGAAGAACCGGAATCGGCAGTGACGACGGCGTTCTCGGGGATGCGTTCGGACAACTCGGTGACCACCCGCATGGGATTGATCGGCTTCGCCTCGAGCGCCGCCTGATGCCCGACCGTCTCCCACCACCGGGCCACATTCTCTTCGACCGTATCGCGCCAGGAACGGTCGGCTTGCCGCCGCAGCAGCGGAATCAACTGCCGCAGGGTGGCCGCGGCATCGCCGACCAGATTCACCTCGGTGGGGTAGCGCATACCGATCATCGCCCCGTCGATATCGATCTGCACCGCGCGGGCCTGTCCGAATTCCGGCAGGAACTGGCTGTAGGGGAAATTGGAGCCGACGATCAGCAGGGTGTCGCAGTCGCGCATCAGCTCGTAGCTGGGTCGCGTACCGAGCAGCCCGATGGATCCGGTGACGAACGGTAGCTCATCGGACAGAACGTCTTTGCCGAGCAGCGCCTTGGCGATACCGGCCCCGGTGAGTTCGGCGACCTCGCGAACTTCGGCGGCGGCTCCGCGTGCCCCCTGCCCGATAAGCATTGCGACCTTGGAACCCGCGTTGAGCACCTCGGCGGCCCGCTCCACTTCGTCCGCGGGTGGGGTGAGGGTGGTGTGCTGGCTGCTGGGCGGACTCGACGGCACCTGCTTGAAGGCGTGTTCCGGCGGATGATACGTCTCTTCCTGCAGGTCGGCGGGCAGGATCACCACCGTCGGCGCGCGGCGGGCCATCGCGGTCCGGAAGGCGCGGTCCAAGGCGTTGGGGAGCTGGCTCGCGACATTGACCTCGACGAGGTAGTCCGAGGCGACATCCTTGAACAACGATTGCAGGTCGACTTCCTGCTGGTAGCTGCCGCCCATGGCGCTGCGCGCCGTCTGGCCGACGAGGGCGACCACCGGCACATGATCGAGTTTCGCGTCGTACAGGCCGTTGAGCAGATGGATGGCGCCGGGCCCCGAGGTCGCGGTGCACACGCCGACCTTGCCGCTGAACTTGGCGAACCCGGTCGCCTGGAATGCCGACATCTCCTCATGTCGCGACTGCACGAAGCGGGGCCGGTTCTCGGCCCGCCCGAAGGCGGCCACGAGACCGTTGATGCCGTCGCCGGGGTAACCGAACACCTGGTCGACTCCCCATTCGCGGAGACGTTGCAGTACATAATCGCCCACCTGCAGCGACATAGGTCCTCCCTGGTTCTGGTGGATGGGGCGGCGTCGGGGGCGGCCTACCCCCTCGAAGGGAGTTCAACCACGAGCAGCCGCGCCCGGCCGGGATGAGAGGCCGGCCGGTCGGATCGCTCGCCGCGCGGAGCCGTGGAGAGGGGCACGGTCGCCGAGCTCGGCGGGGCGGAATTGTCCCGCGTGCTCAGGCTCCGGAACCGGGCCTGAGGTGAACACACAGCTGGAAGGCGCCCTGGCTGCCGGGAAATTTGTGGGTTCCCGTACTGCTGCCGCACGGAGGGACACCGCGGGGTGTGCTGTGTCCACCTGGAGCGGCGGCCTCGGTAGCGCTCATGCCTGTGCCCGGCCCGCTGGACCGTAGTGCGTACCCGGCGCCGCCCTCCGTTCTCACACCGAAGGTTTCTCCGGCGCTGCCCGGTCGAACGGGTGGTGAACAGGGGCCGACAGCAGGGGGAGGCGAAGCGCGGAAACGGCGGCGAACCGACCTGCGCAGCTCGTCCGTTGTTCACCGGGGGGCATTTTCGGCTCGATAGCGTCGAATCCGTCGACGCAGTGGCGAGACCGACGTCAGGGGTCGCGATGGGTCACCACGAGCCTTCCCGCCGAACGATACTCACCGCGATGGCCGCGATGACCACGGTTCCGCTGGGCGGGATCGCGGTGCTCGCGCCCCCGCTGCTGTCGATGGTGGCGCGCGATCTGGAGTTGATCACGGTGACCGATCGGTCGGTGGCCGTCAGCTGGACCACCGCCGCATTCGATCCGGCCGGGCGCTGGCGCCCGGCGCCGGCCGGTACCGAACTCGCACTGGGACCGGCGAATTCGCGCAAGGCGCTGCCGGTGGTGCATTCCGATTCCACACCGACCGCCTTCCACTATGTCGAAGTCCACGGGCTCGAACCGGGCCGTCGCTACCGGCTGGAGGCCCGATCCCACGGCGTGCGCGCCCGGACCGGTTCGCCGATGACCTGGTGGAACGACGAGCAGCGGCACGAGTTCCGCACGCTCACTCCGCCGCCCGGCCGGCTGCTGCGCACCCTCGCCCTGGCCAACGATGTGCATTTCGGTGAGGAGGTCAGCGGCGAACTCGTGCCGGGGGTGCCGACCGGTGTCCGGCAGGAACCGGGGCTGGCGCCGTACCCGGCGATCATGCTCGACGCCCTGCTCGGCGATGTGCGCGCCCCCGACCGCGATGCCGACCATCTGATCCTGGCGGGCGACCTCACCGCCGAGGGCACACCCGGGGAATCCCGGACGCTGCGCCGCCGGCTCGACAGCTGGGGCCGGTTGGGCCGGGATGTGCTGGTATGCCGCGGAAATCACGACCGGCCGCGGACCGGCGCGCGGTGGCAGTCGGGTACCCGGCTGGCGCGGACGGCGCACCACGACTGCTGGGGTCCGCATTTCCTGCCCCGGCAGCGGCTGTTCGCCTACGACCTGGACGGCCTGCGGGTGATCGCCCTCGACACCACCGACCTCGACCACGCCGGCGGGCGGATCGACGCCGAGCAGATGTCCACCCTGCGCGCCCTGCTGCGCGCCGAACCCGACCGGCCGACCCTGGTGTTCGGCCATCACCCGGTGACCCGGGAGGCGGGCCGCACCAATCTCGGCGGACCGGGTTTCATCCTCGACCGGCGCGACGCCGCGAGCCTGCAGCAACTCTACGGTCGCGCACCGGGAGTGTTCCTGCACCACAGCGGGCATACGCACCGTAACCGCCGGACCCGGCCGGATATCCCGCTTCCGGTGGAGTTCCTGGAAGTGGCTTCGATCAAGGAGTACCCGGCCGGCTACGCGCTGCTGCGCCTGTACGAGGGCGGGTACATGGTCACCTTCCAGACCACCCGCACCGCCGCGGCCCGCCGCTGGAGCGCCCACACCCGCGGCCAGCTGTTCGGCTTGCAGTCCCGCTACAGCCTGGGCTCGGTGGCCGACCGCAACCATGTGGTGCGCCGCGATCTGTCCGGGATCACACGCGGCCGCTCGTCTACTGTCAGGAAACCTCGAGTAAACTCGGTCGATGACCGACGGTACCCCCAGTACTCCGCAGCAGATCCACCGCGATACCGGTGATCCGGCGCCGGTACAGCGGGAGGTGATCGGCGAACCTCCCACGGGCGGCGATCTGGAAGCCGCGATCGCCCGCCAGGTGCGGGCGTTGCGCAAGGCCAGCGGGTTGTCCGTCGGTGATATGGCGGCCAAGGTGGGGATCTCCAAGGCGATGCTGTCGAAGATCGAGAACGCGCAGACCTCGTGCAGCCTCTCCACCCTGGCCCGGCTCGCCGCCGGGCTCGACGTCCCGGTGACCTCGTTGTTCCGCGACGCGGATACGGTGCGGGAAGCGGTGTACGTGGCGGCCGGGCAGGGCGCGGTGATCGTGGGCCGCGGCACCCGGATCGGGCATCACTACGAACTCCTGGGTTCGCTCCGCGGTCAGCACAAACGGCTCGAACCGGTGCTGGTGACGCTGACCGCCGCCAGTGAGGTGTTCCCCCGGTTCCAGCACGCGGGCACGGAACTGATCTACATGCTCGAGGGCGTGATGGTCTACGGGCACGGCACCGCGGAATACACACTGCGCCCGGGGGATTCGCTGCTTCTCGACGGCGAGGGCATTCACGGCCCCAACGATCTGGTGCGCCTGCCCATCCGTTTCCTGGCGGTCACCGCCTACCCGGACAACCACGAGGAAACGTGACCGGGCCGGCCTTCCCCGCGCGGAAGGCCGGCCCGGTTCCGCGGGTCGTGCTCAATCGGCCGCGGGAGCCGGAGCCTTCGCCGCCGCTTCGGTGATGGACTCGGCGGCCGCCACCGCCGCCTCGGCCGGGACGGGCGCCGCAGTGAGCGTGGTCACCTCCATGACATAGGCCGTCTCCCCGTGGATCGAGGTGTCCAGGCCCTCCTGTTCGGTCTCGGGCGGAACCCGCAGGCCCATGGTGAGATCGACGATCTTGGCGAGGATCAGGGTGACCACGAAGGTGTACGCCAGCACGGCCAGTACCGCGACGGCCTGCCGCCACAGCACGTCCACGCCGCCGCCGTAGAACAGCCCGGCCACGCCGTTCGGTGCCGCCGGATCGGCGAGCAGGCCGATCAGCAGCGTACCGAGCACACCGCCCACCAGGTGGATTCCCACCACGTCGAGCGAATCGTCCACGCCGAACCGGAATTTCAGCGAGACCGCGAAACAGCACACCGCGCCCGCCGCGGCCCCGATGATCAACGCGCCCACCGGCGATACCGCGCCACAGGCGGGGGTGATACCGACCAGTGCGGCGATGAGCCCGGAGCTGGCGCCCAGCGAGGTGGCGCGGCCCTCGCGCAGTTTCTCCACGACGAGCCAGCCGCAGATTCCGGCCGCGGCAGCGGCCACGGTGTTCAGGATGACCACGGACGCGCTGTTCCCGGCGGCCAGCGCGGAACCACCGTTGAATCCGAACCAGCCGAAGAACAGGATCCCGGCACCGAGCACGGTGAGCGGCAGGTTGTGCGGCCGCGGCGGATTCGGGAACACACCGCGTCTGCCGAGGACCAGTACCAGTGCCAGCGCCGCGATCCCCGCGTTCACATGCACCGCGGTGCCGCCCGCGAAATCGATGGCCCCCAGGGTGTTCGCGATCCAGCCGCCGAGTACCGAGCCGTCCGCGGAATCGAAGGCGAACACCCAGTGCGCGACCGGGAAGTACACCAGTGTGGCCCACAAGCCCGCGAACAGCATCCAGGCACCGAATTTCATCCGGTCGGCCACAGCACCCGAGATCAGTGCGACGGTGATGGCGGCGAACAACAACTGGAAGCCCGAAACCAGCGCGGGGGGTAGCGCGGGTTCGGCCGGTGCCGTGAGCAGATCGGCGGAGCCGAAGTACTCGAGCGGGTTGCCGAGCAGGCCGATACCACCCAGTGAATCACCCAGTACGGCCGAATAGCCGAACAGGATCCACAGGACGCCGACCACAGCGAACGCGCCGAAGGTCATCATCGCCATATTGAGTGTGTTCTTGATGCCGACCATGCCGCCGTAGAACATGGCGAGCCCCGGCACCATCAGGCTCACGATGGCGAAGGCCGCCAGTATCCACGCGGTATTCGCCGCGGCGAGTGCTTCGGTCATGATTTCCCTCGTCCTGTATCTGTCGCCGAACTGATGTCTCTCATGAGTGGACAGACCCGTCTTTCAGTAGACGCCGCCCCGCGTTGCCGGAAGTGGTCCGCCGGTAACTTCTCGGTTAACCCCCGCGTGCTCGGCCAGCCAGCGCACACCCGGCTCCCGGGTTCGTGCCAGCCCCTTGTACTCGGCGATATCGGCGGGCAACTCGGTGAGCACCGAAGCCAGCCGCCCGGCCCATTCCGGAACCGATGCCACCGCCCGGAAGGGCAGCAGATAGGTGCGGATCAGGAACATCACCGCGCCGGAAACCGGCAATCGGGTGAGGTGCTGAACCTCGGTGCGCAGATACAGCCGGTCGCCGACCTCGGCGGGGTCGCCCTCCGCGAGCGTCCGGCGGTCACGTCCCCAGGTCGGATAGGTCTCGGTAGAGGTATCGAGGCGCCCGTCCACGGTCAGTGTCCAGTTGGTGCGGCGGTAGCTTTCGCCGGGTTCGAGCCGCATCAGGAAATTCTGGGCGCGAGTGATGATCCGTTCCCGGTGGACCCGGGGCACCGGGCCGTGCAGCTGGGTGAAACTCATCCCGACGTCGAAACCGAAGGACCAGTCGGCGGCGAAGGTGACCACGCCCGCATCCGCCCACAGCTGTCCCTCCCGCTGATCCAGCAGCACCACGTCCTCCTGGATCTGGGCGCAGATCCAGGACAACGGATCGGCCGGGAGGGTAGCCGGGTCGCCGAAAACGAAGTACTGGTCGATACCGAGCTCGGTGTTACGCCAGTGGTACCGCTCGCCATCCCGGGTGAGGCTCATCCGCACGGGGTAATCGGCGCTGAGATCGGACATGATGGCCAGCATCGCGTCCCAGGCGGCAGCCGCCATATGCGGAAGACAGGCGTAGCGGGTGGGGTCGGCGGCGAGGATTCCGGCGCGTAGCGCGAGTTCGTGCCGGTAATGCCGGTCGATATCCACCCGGCGGGTGCCCCAGCGGCCGGCCGCCGTCTCCACCGGAGTGCGCGCGGGTTCGATATTGGCGCTGTAACGGTACTGCGGTTTCGGCAGCGGGAACGGGTAGCGGGCGATGTCCTCGGCGCGGAACCGGGCGGCCGCCGGTGTCGTGGTGTTCACAGGTCGATCTCCAGCTGTGGGCTCGCGGCCCGGGACACGCACGCCATCATGCAGTCGCCGGCGGCCCGTTCGTCAGGGGCGAGGTAGGTGTCGCGGTGCTCGATCGCACCGTCCAGCACGGTGATCCGGCATTCTCCGCACACTCCGCGCCGGCACAGATTCGGTACCGGTGTCCCGTGCGCGCGCAGTGCGTCGAGGAGGGTGGTGGTGGCCGCCACCGGTATCGCTGCGCCGCTCCGGCGCAGCCGCGCGGTGAACGGCGTACCGGCGGCCTGCGGTGCGGGGGAGAACAGTTCGGAGTGCACGCGTTGCGGTGGCCAACCCGCGGCACTGGCCGCCGTGGTGACGGCATCGATCATCGGCCCGGGTCCGCAGACGTAGAGGTGGGTTCCGAGCGGGCTGTCGCGTAGTGCCGGGTGCAGCCGCTCCCACAGTTGCGCGCGTGAACCGCACCGGGTGAGCGCGCCCGGGGCCAGGGCCGCGAGCTCGGCCGCGTATGGGGCGTGGGTACCGCGATGCGCGTAGACCACCTCGAACGGCCGGCCCCACCGGACCGCGGCGCGTACATGAGACAGAATCGCGGTGACCCCGATCCCGCCCGCTACGTACAGGTGCCGCCGCGCGGCGGCGACCGGCGCGAACCCACTGCGCGGCCGCGAGATATCGAGCGGATCACCGGCCCGCCTGTCGTGCAGCCAGCGCGATCCGCCGCGCCCGGCCGGATCCAGGCGGACGGCGATCGTGTAGTGCTCCGGTTCGACCTCGGGGCCGGTGAGTGAATAACAGTTCTGCTCACCCGCACTCCAGCCGACGGCGATATGACTGCCCGGCGGGAAGGACGGTAATCGCCCGCGATCCGCGGCGCGCAGGGTGAACTCGCGAACATCGCTATCCAGCGACCGGATCCGGTCTATTACGAGGCGTAGGCGCGCGTCTTCGCCCGGCGTGGGGGTCATGGCAGGTCCTCGGCGCCGGGGTGGTACCCGAGATAGGCGGGTATGCGCCGGGAGAAGTGGTGATACACGGTCAACGGTGATCCGCAGCCGGCGCACCGCGTGGTCTCGCCGATCGCGGCGGTGGTCCGCGAGACGGCGCGACAGTGCGCGCAGTACACCTGGCGCGCCCCGGCCCCGGTCTCGCCGGGGCCGGCGGTGGCGATCTCGCAGTCGAGGGCGCCGGCCGAGCGGATCGCGGCCTGGGCGCGACCGGGTTCGGCGCCGAGTACGGCGAAGCGCCAGCCCACCTTCGCCTCGGCGAGCGTCGCGGCCAGTGCGGTGTCGTCGCTGTCCGAGGTCAGGACCGTCACCGGGATGCCTTCGAGGCGGCCGGCGAAGGCGCGGGCCGCGATGTCGGCGGCGGGTGCGGTGGCCACCACCACGTAGGCGGTGGCGTCCGGGTCGATGGGTAGATCGTGGGGTCCGGACGCGGTCGGGACGGGCACGCTCGTTCCTTCGTACTGGGGCATGGGCTCACTCCGGGTTGTGGTGGTCGCTCATGGGGGATCGGCTCAGGGAGCGAAGGAACGGTGGCCGACGTAGAAGGCGAGGGCGCGGTCCGGTGTGCTGAACCGGATCCGCGATCCTTTCGGGAAGAAGATCGCGTCCTTGGGCCCCGCCG
>NZ_JARWPM010000338.1 GCF_029869215.1 Nocardia carnea | reverse complement strand
CCCCCCCGGTGCCCGGCCCCCAGCCCGGCCCGCGGCCGGGCCATCGGTCCGGATCGGCAGCGCGCCGAGATGTGATCGCGCGGATTCAAACCCTCGCCCACCGGGGACCACGCTGGTGAACTGGGGGCGCGCCGGGCGCCCCATCACCGCGTCCGGCGTCCGACGATCGGCGGCCGGTGGCGGAGCAGCGGTATCACGAAACCTTCGCCGTCGCTTCCGCCGCCGCGGATCGCCTGCACCAGTCCGAGGGAGCTCCATGAGTACCGAGAAGATCACCGACCAGATCCGGTTCGCCTACTGGGTGCCCAATGTCAGTGGCGGTCTGGTGACCAGCGATATCGAACAGCGCACCGGCTGGGATTTCGAATACAACAAGAAACTCGCGCAGACCGCCGAACGCAACGGGTTCGACTACGCGCTCTCCCAGGTGCGCTACACCGCCTCCTACGGTGCGGAATACCAGCACGAATCCACCTCGTTCAGCCTGGCCCTACTGGGTGCCACGGAACGATTGAAGGTGATCGCGGCGGTCCATCCCGGCCTGTGGCATCCGGCGGTGCTCGCGAAATTCGGCGCCACCGCCGAC
Organism: Nocardia carnea; assembly: GCF_029869215.1. Taxonomy (GTDB): domain Bacteria; phylum Actinomycetota; class Actinomycetes; order Mycobacteriales; family Mycobacteriaceae; genus Nocardia; species Nocardia carnea_B. The sequence continues at coordinate 27,270 of NZ_JARWPM010000338.1, read as the reverse complement.
CATCTGTCCGGTGGGCGGTTCGCGATCAATGTGGTGTCGGGGTGGTTCGCGGGCGAATTCACCGCCCTCGGCGAGCCGTGGCTCGAACACGACGAGCGGTACCGGCGCAGCGCCGAATTCCTCGAGGTGATCCGCAAGATCTGGACCGAGGACAACGTGAACTACGGCGGCGATTTCTACCGGATCCGCGATTTCACCCTCAAACCGAAACCTCTCAATACCCCGCAGCGCCCGAGTCCCGAACTGTTCCAAGGTGGTAACTCCACCGCCGCCCGGCGCAACGGCGGGCGGTTCGCCGACTGGTACTTCTCGAACGGGAAAGATTTCGACGGAGTCACCGAACAGCTCGACGATCTGCGTGCCGTCGCCCGCGCCGCCGATCGCGAGGTGAAATTCGGATTGAACGGGTTCATCATCGCCCGCGATTCCGAGAAGGAAGCCAAGGACACTTTGCGCGAGATCATCGCCAAAGCGAACAAGCCCGCCGTGGAGGGCTTCCGCGACGCCGTGCGGCAGGCCGGCGCGTCGACGAGCGACCGCAAGGGAATGTGGGCGGATTCGAGCTTCGAGGATCTGGTCCAGTACAACGACGGTTTCCGGACCCAGCTCATCGGCACCCCGGAACAGGTCGCCGAACGTATCGTCGCCTACCGCGAACTCGGCGTCGACCTCATCCTCGGCGGATTCCTGCACTTCCAAGAGGAAATCGAATACTTCGGCGCCAAGGTGCTGCCGCTGGTGCGGGAGCTGGAGGCGGCGCGGCGCCCGGCCGCGGCGGCGAGCCGGTGACCGCCGTCGCCGCCGCGCGGATCGCTTCGGCCGAGCAGGCCCGCGCCGCCGCCGCCGAACTCGCGGCCGAATTCGCCGCCGGTGCCGCGCGGCGCGACGCCGAACGCGAACTGCCGTTTCCCGAGATCCGTAGACTCGCGGCGAGCGGCCTCCTGGCCGTCACCGTCCCCGCCGCGCTCGGCGGCGCGGACCTGCCGCCCAGCGAACTCGCCGAGCTCGTGCGGCTGCTGGCCACCGCCGACCCCAATATCGCGCAGATCCCGCACAGCCACTTCGTCTACGTGAACCTGCTGAAACTCGCCGCCACCTCCGACCAGCAACGCCGCTACCTGACCGCGGTACTCGACGGCGCGCAGATCGCCAACGCCCAATCCGAGCGCGGCGGGGCCACGATCGCCGATATCGCCACCACCGTCAGCCCGATCGAAGCCGGTCAGCGGTTCCGGATCGACGGCGTGAAGTACTACTGCACCGGTTCCCTGTTCGCGGACATTCTGGCCGTGCTCACCCGGCTCGACGATCCCACCGGCAGAACCGGCCTGCCACCCGGCCAGTACGTGGCCTTCCTGCCCGCCGATTCGCCGGGCGTCCGGATCGTCGACGACTGGAACGGTCTCGGCCAGCGCACCACCGGCAGCGGAACGGTGGTGTTCGAGGGGGTCGCGGTGGAACGCGATCAGCTCGTCGCCCGCAGTGCCGCCGTCGACGCCCCCACCGGCTACGGCGCCGCCGCGCAACTGCTGCACGCCGCGATCGACGCCGGGATCGCCCGCGGCGCACTCACCGCGGCCACCGATTTCGTGCGGGAATCCAGCCGGCCCTGGTTCGAGGCCCAGGTATCCCGCGCGATCGACGATCCGCTGGTGATCCAGCGCTTCGGCGAACTCGCCGTCACCCTCGCGGCCGCCGAATCCACCCTCCGCACCGCCGGCACCGCCGTGGACGCCGCCCTGGAGTCACCGGAACGCGCCGCCGACGCCTCGATCGCGGTCGCGACCGCGAAGGTCCTCGCCGACCGCGCCGCCACCGAGATCTCCAGTGCCCTGTTCGAGGTGAGCGGAACCCGGAGCGCCGCAGCGGAACTCAACCTGAGCCATTTCTGGCGCAACGCCCGCACCCACACCCTGCACGACCCGGTTCGCTGGAAATACCAGCACCTCGGCCGCACCCTGCTGCACGGAACGCCCCCGCCACTACACGGGGTGATCTGAGGCCGTCTCGATAGGCCCGGCCCGGGTTATCCGGCACCCGGGACGCCTACCGGTGGCGCCCCGGGCCGTAGTACTCCTGGAGGGATTCGAACCCACAACCTACGGTTCCTGAAACCGTCGCCTCTGCCGATTGGGCCACAGGAGCGTGCCCTCCGCGCGATTCGAACGCGCAACTACCGGATTTTGAATCCGGTCCCTCTGCCGATTGGGGTAGAAGGGCTTTCCGTCCGGCCGCGCACGCCATGTGCTCGACCGGTTGCGGTGGTGGGATTCGAACCCACGGCCTGCGGATTATGAGCCCGCCGCGCTGCCTGACTGCGCCACACCGCTTTGTTCCGGGAGTAGCCCGGAATATCGCCGAACCCGGCGATATCGCATATCCGGCAGGAGTCGAACCCGCTGGCGCCGGTTTTGGAGACCGGGCCGCTACCACTAGCTCGGATATTCGCGGAGTTGTTGTCTCCGTGATGTTTCCATCATCGCAGGCGGGTCAATCGAATTTCCGGAACGAATCCGGAAGGGAAGTCGGCACCCGATGGGCCTCAGCGGCGACCCGTTTTACTGTGCCTGGGCTGTGGAGCCCGAGGGGAGATCGGTGACCACTACCGGAGCGATATCGAGCAGTTCCGGCCGGAACTCGCCGCTGATCGGGCTGATATTGCAGACCGTGGCCACCAGATAGATTCCGCGCGGGATATCGGTGAACGATCCGGTGACGTGCCCGGTGGGGGAGGCGAACTGGACCCGCGGTCCGGCGGTGACGGCGCCGTCGGTGATCAGGCGCTGCAGCAGGGCGAACGCGTCGGGTTCGCGGCCGCTGAGGGTATCGACGGCGGCGGGGGCGAGGATGGGGGCGGCGACGGCGGTGTTCACCAGGACGGTTGTGCATTCGCCCGGGATGACGGGGAAGGTGTCGCGCCGGTTCGGGACATTGGCGACGGTGTAGTCGATGGTGGTGCCCGAGACCGTCGCGGAGAGGGCGATCGCCGGCCGGGTGTCCTGCGCGGCGGCCGTGGCGGGGAAGATCGCGGCGAAGACGGCCAGCACGAAGGCAGCGACGGCCGCGCCGAGGCCGAAACGGAAGAAGCCGGACCGCGCCATGGATCTCTCCTCTTCGTCAGATGGGCAAACGCTAACAGAAAAAGGCTGGTCAGCGTGGTATTGACCGCGGCTCGGCGCGACCGTAGGTGCGGGCCAAACCGGCGGCGACCTCACTCATGTGCTTCCGCAGGGCAGGTGGGTCGAGCACCTCGGCGCCGGTGCCCAGGCGTAGCAGCAAACCCGCTGTGTGCTCGATGGTCTCCAACGGGATCCGCACCACGGACCACCCGTCCGGTTCGATGCGGGCGGTTTCCCGTGCGGCGCGCACCAGATCCGGATCGAGCAGATGGTCGAGGCGATCGAGCACGGCCGGCGAGATGCGGACGGTGGCCGTGCCCTGCCGGCGGCGGGTGTCGAACCGGTCGAGGTAGTCCTGCCAGTAGTGGCCGAGGTCGAAGCCGGGAGGGCGCTCGAAGGTGTCGTCGAGTGTGTGCACGGTGTCGATCTGGGATACGCGGTAAGTCCGGATATTTTCCCCGGTCGCGGCTACCAGATACCAGCGCCCGGATTTGAGGACCAGCCCGTAGGGGTCCAGCGTCCGGTGCACCTGCCGGGGTTCGGCCCAGCGGCGGTATCCGATGTGCAAGCGGCGCTGGTTCCACACCGCGTCCACCACGGCGGGCAGGTGGGGGAGGTTCTCCGGGGTGTTGTACCACCCGAGGGTGTCGAGCCGGACGCGCTGCGAGATCCGTCCGGACGAGCCGCGGAACGGCTCCGGGAGCGCCGCCTGCAGTTTTCGTTGCGCGGCGGCCAGTGTCGCGCCCAGCCCCAGGTCGGCGGCCGGGCCGGGTAACCCGGACAGCCACAGGGCGTCGGCCTCGTCGGCGGTCATTCCGGTCAACCGTGTCTGGTACCCGTCCAGCAGCCGATAGCCGCCGTCGCAGCCGGCCTCGCCGTACAGCGGAATGCCCGCGGCGCTCAACGACTCCATATCGCGGTAGACCGTACGAACCGATACCTCCAGCTCCCGCGCCAACTGACCCGCCGTCATCCGGCCCCGCGTCTGCAGCAGCAACACGATCGACAGCAATCTGCTCGCCCGCACCGACACAGTCTGGCGACGTCCTCCGGCGGCCCGCCCGGCACGACCATAGGGACCGTGATGGTGTGATGCAGTTCACAGCGGATTGCCCCGCCTCACTGACAGGACCTGTCAGTAGGTCGCTCCTACCGTGTCAGCCGACCCGAACGACGATTGGAGACGGATGATCGCAGCAGACGAAACATTCGACGGCACTTGGCCTTTCGCGCCAGAATTCACCGATTCGGCCGGATTCCGGCAGCACTATGTGGATATCGGCCCACGCGACGGAGAACCGGTAGTGCTCCTGCACGGGGAACCGACCTGGGGGTATCTGTGGCGGCACCTGATCGGCCCGTTATCTCGGTCCCGGCGCGTCATCGTGCCCGACCATATGGGCTTCGGGAAGAGCGCTACCCCCGTCGATCGCAGCTATCTGGCCGGTGAGCACATCGACAATCTCGAAACGCTGCTGGTGCGGGAACTCGATCTCACCGGCATCACGCTGGTCCTGCACGATTGGGGTGGCCCGATCGGCACCGGGTTCGCGCTGCGGCACCCGGACCGGGTGGCGCGGCTGTTCGCCACCAATACCGTTCTGCCACTCGGGCTTCCCGGTTACGACGAGCTGGAGGCCGCGAATATCGCCGACAGTGCCTGGTTCCGCTGGGCCGCGGCGGCGCAGGCCGACGGCAGTCTGGAGCGGATCCTGGGCAACGCGGGCTCCACCGTCTGTCATCTCATGCTCGCCCTGCAGACGATCGCCCGGCCCGAGATCGTCACACCCACCTGGGTCCGCGCCTACGCCGCCCACTTCGGCAGTCCGGCGGAATGCCGCGGTGTGATCCGCTTCCCGCAACAACTGGTCGCCCCCGACCCCGCCGGCTCGCCGGCACCGCCGGATCCCGAGGCCGTCGCCGCACTGCGCGCGAAACCGGCGGTCCTCGTAGAAGGTATGCAGGACACCGCGTTACTACCGCGCCACATCATTCCGGCGTTCCGGCTCGCCTACCCGGACGCCCCCGTCATCGAACTACCGCACTCCGGCCATTTCACCCCCGAAGACGCACCTCAGGAATTACTGGCCGCGCTGGAATTGTTCCTGCACACCAGCTGACGAGCGATCCCGAGATACGTCGGATTGCCCAGTGCAGCGGCCTGGTCTCGAGTTGTTCGAAACGAGGCCGCTGCGCCGGGCGTCGCCTGGGCCTGGGTGGATACTCAGGCGGGGTGGGGCGTGCTGCTTTGGATTGCGGTGGTGAAGGCATCCCATTCGGAGGGAGTGAAGACCAGGGCGGGGCCGGTGGGGTTCTTGGAGTCGCGGACACCGACCATTCCGCCGTCGAGGAACGCGGCCTCCACGCATTCCCGGCCAGCTCCGCTACGACTCGATTTGAACCACTGGGCCTTGGACAGGTCGATGGTCATGCGTCGCACTCCCTGGCCGCTATTGCGCTGCCGTGGACCGTCGCGGTGAAGGCATCCCACGCGGACGGCGTGAATACGAGGGCGGGGCCGGTGGGGTTCTTGGAGTCGCGGACACCGACCATTCCGCCGTCGAGGAAGGCGGCCTCCACGCAGTCCTTGCCGCCCGCGCTGCGGCTCGATTTGAACCACTGGGCATCCGACAGATCGACGTTCACGCTGAGTACTCCCTTGCTGCTATCTGCCTGATCAGGCTCTTGCTGGCTGCAACGTCGAGCGACGATTGCCGGATGACGTCGTAGGCCTGACGATACCGGCTCACGTCCTTGGGTCGCTCCAGATACAGATCGCCCGCGTACGACTCGACGTACACAACCGTGGGCGATATCTCGCGCCCCCGGCCGTCCCGTCCGAAGTCCAGGATCGTGAATGGCCCGGTCGAAATTCCTGCGGGAAATCCTGCCGTGAAGGGGAGCACTGACACAGTCACATTGGTGGGCATGTTGGCCAACCGGTTCAGCTGTTCCCGCATCACCTTGGAACCGCCGACGGCAGTGCGGAGGACTGCCTCATGAACTATCAGGTCCACGCCTGCGGGCTTGGTTTTCCGGTTGATCAGCGCCTGACGCTTGACCTTGAGCTGGATATGCCTGTCCTGCGCCTCCTCGGTTACATGTGGCAGGAAGATGCGATCGAGTGCGCGGGCATAGTCCGGCGTCTGGAACAGTCCGGACAGCATGTCCGGGCGGTAGATGGTCAACTGCTTGGCCGATGATTCGAGTCCGACGTACAGGTCGAAGTTGCCGGACATGACATCGTCGAACGCACGCCACCAGCTCTTTCCGGTTGCCTGCTTCGCCAGGCTGACCAGAGCTGTGACAACTCCGGGGTCGTCGATGCCGTAGATCCGGCAGAGGGCTTCGACATCGGGTACGCGGATGCCGGTCAGTCCGCGTTCGGCGCGGGACAGCGTACTGACCGAGAGCTGCAAGAGCGGTGCGACGTCTTCGAGGTTCATATTCACCGCCTCGCGGGCTTCGCGGAGGTATCGGCCGAGCTGGCGGCGGGGCAGGGTGGTCGAGTTTTCTTCTGGCACGGGGTTTCCTCGCTTTGCATTCGATCTGAGGGTCGTTTGCACACGGCAAGAGCTTCGGCAGGTATGTGAAAGCCGCTCTGGCCCTTCGGAAAAGCTTCTGCGCAAATGCAGAGTGCGCTTGTGTCGGCTGTCGTCCGGTGATGTTGTGGGTTTACCCGACAGCCGGGAACCTCGGACCGACAAGCCGCCCACAAGATCCCCATCCCAGGTGCGACTGGTTCGAGACCTTACCGCGAATCACCTGGCGATCAAGCGGAAATGGCGATCCACCGCCGCGGCTGCCGGGTCTGGCACCAACACCCATTCGCCGGGAGCCGGAACGCCGGCGCCCGAAGCAGTGATCGACCCCGGCAATTCATTCCACTATCGAAAGCCGAGCACTCCGATGACAGACAACCCCGTGCTGCCGGTCAGGGCACCCAGGAATCGGGCCATGGCGGCGACCTTGCAGCTCCTGCACGCCGGAAAGGCCTGGATCACCGATGACCCGAGGATTCTGCGGCGTATCGCCGAGGGCCTGCGCACGCTCGACCACCCGGCGCCGTACTGCGAATACACGGATCTCATCAGGGGATACGCCCACGCCCATCAGGTGATGGCCGCGCACGCGGCGCACCGCTGCCCGCGCTACGAGGCGGCGCTCGAATACACGGAGCGGGCGCGACCATGACCAGGGCCGCGTGCGGCAGACGACGCGCGATCGTGCTGCGCCGCAGCGAGTTCGACGCGCGGGAACTCGAACGGCTGATCGGGACGCATGCCCTCGAGATCGTGTACACGGTGGTCACCGATGCCGGGCCGAAGCTCGGAACACTGATCGCGATACAGCACGTGCTGGAACGCGATGCCGAGGTGATCGTGATCCCGCACCTCACCCGCGAAACGGTCTGGCGCGAACGACCGTGGCAGGCGGTCACCGAGCTCGCGGACCTGATAACTGGGAGCGGCGTGGTTTCGCGCGGAACCTATGGCACCCGGAACGCACCATTGCCGTATTTGTAAGCATGTGCATATGATGTGCCTATGCTTACTGAATTCGGAACCGAACTGGTCGTGCCGGCTCGAGCGATCTCATGAGCGAGCAGCCCTTCTCGGAGGGCACCGTGCTCATGCCCTGGAAACCGGGCCCGTGCGAGAACATCACCGGCTCGGTGGCGGTCAGCGTGACCGATTTCCTGGCCGGATCGGCGGAAGACGTCCAGCAGATCTACGCCCTCGGGCTCGAACTGGGAGATACCTGGCCGGTCCTGCACGGCGCGGTCGGTGTCTGGTTGTGGGGCCGGCCCGCGCAACTGCGGGGCGGATCGATTTCGGTATGGGAGAGCGAGCGGGATATGCGGCGCTTCGTCCGATGGCCGGTCCATGCCCGGATCATGCGTGATTGGCGCGGCCGCGTACGCGTCGCCGCGGACTCGTGGCGGGCGGACCGATTCGATATCGAGCAGATCTGGTTGCGGGCCGCGAAGACGATCGACGGCCCGCATCCCGGTTCCTGACCGTCAGGTCAGGCGTTCGAACACCGCGGCCAGGCCCTGGCCGCCGCCGATGCACATGGTTTCGAGGGCGTAGCGGCCCGCGCGGCGGTCGAGTTCGCGCAGCAGGGTGGCGAGGATACGGGCGCCGGTGGCGCCGACCGGGTGGCCGAGGGAGATACCGGAGCCGTTGGGATTGAGGCGGTCGTCGTCGGGTTCGAGTTTCCAGTTGCGCAGCACCGCCAGGGTTTGGGCGGCGAAGGCCTCGTTGAGTTCGATGACCGACATATCGTCGAGCGTCAGACCCAGGCGGCCCAGCGCTTTCTCGGTGGCGGGGACCGGGCCGATGCCCATGGTGCGCGGGGGTACACCGGCCACCGCCCAGGAGGCGAGGCGGGCCAGCGGGCGCAGGCCGAGGGTCTCGGCCTTCTCGGATGTGGTGACGATGCAGAGGGCGGCGCCGTCGTTCTGGCCGCTGGCGTTACCGGCGGTGACGGTGGCGTCCGGATCGGCCGTGCCGCGGATCGGGCGCAGCTTCGCCAGGGCTTCGACATTCGTATCGGCGCGGGGGTGTTCGTCGGTGGTGATGACGATCTGATCGGACTTCCGTTGTGGCACAGTGACTCCGACGATCTCGTCGGCGAACCGGCCGGCCTGCTGGGCGGCGACCGCGCGCTGATGCGACTGGACGGCGAGGGCGTCCTGGTCGGCGCGGCTGATCGAGTATTCGGCGCGCAGGTTCTCGGCGGTTTCGATCATGCCGCCGGGCACCGGGAAGTTCTTCCCGCCGGCGGTGACGCGGGCGCGGGCCAGCCGGTCGTCGAGGGAGACGCCCTCGCCCTTCACACCCCAGCGCATACCGGTGGCGTAGAACTCGGCCTGGCTCATGGATTCGGTACCGCCGGCCAGGATCAGCTCGCTACCGCCGGTGGCGACCTGCATACAGGCTTGCAGGACGGCCTGCAGCCCGGACCCGCAGCGGCGGTCCACCTGCAGGCCGGGGATCTCGACCCCGAGGCCGGCGTCGAGCGCCGCGACCCGGCCGATCGCGGGGGCCTCACCGTTGGGGGAGGCCTGGCCGAGGATGACATCGTCGATCTCGCCGGCGGGCAGGCCGGTGCGGGCGAGCAGTTCGGTGATCACGGTCGCGGCCAGGGTTTCCGGCGCGATGTCTTTGAACATTCCGCCGAACCGGCCCACGGGGGTGCGGAGCGGTTCGCAGATGACGGCGTCGATCATGGGGTTCCTTCGGGGGTTCAGGAGTGGTTCTGCACGCGGGCCAGGTCGGTGCTGATGGCCGCGGCCGTTGCGAGTAGTGGCGGCAGCAGGTCGGCCCGCACGCTGTCGGTGGTGTAGCGGGCGGCGTGGGTGGAGATGTTCACGGCGGCGCAGACGGTGCCGGTGTGGTCGCGGATGGGGGCGGCCATCGAGCGCAGGCCCTCTTCGAGTTCCTGGTCGACGAGGCAGTAGCCGGCTTCGCGGGTTTTGCGGATTTCTTCGCGGAGCCGGTCGGCGTCGATCACGGTGCGGTCGGTGAGCGGGGTGAAGGTGACCTTCGCCAGATAGTCCTCGAAGGCGTTCTCCGGCAGACCGGCCAGCAGGACCCGTCCCATCGAGGTGCTGTAGGCGGGGAAACGGGTACCGATGGTGATGGAGACGGTCATGATCCGGCTGACCGGCACGCGGGCGACGTAGACGATGTCCTCGCCGTCGAGAATCGACACCGAGGTCGATTCGTGCACCTGAGTGGCCAGCGATTCCAGATGCGGCCCCGCGACCTCGGGCAGGCTCAGGCTGGACAGATAGCTGTAGCCGAGTTCCAGAACCCGTGGGGTGAGCCAGAACTGGGAGCCGTCCGTGCGTACGTAGCCGAGTTCCACCAGGGTCAGCAGGAAGCGGCGCGCGGTGGCGCGGGTCAGGTCGGTGGCCTTGGCGACCTCACTGAGGGTGCGCCGCGGATGCTGCGCGTCGAAGGAGCGGATCACGGCCAGGCCGCGGCCCAGCGACTGGACGTAATCCGGGGAAGGTTCGGTCATGGCGTGTCCTCTGCGCTCGCGGACGCGGCCGGGGTGGCGGCGCCCGGCGCGGACCCGGTGCGTTCGGCACCCAGCCCCTCGGCGAGCGCCGCCTTGCCGAGTCCGAAGGCGAGGTTACTGTTCGGCACTCCCGCGTAGACCGCGGTGTGCAGGAAGACCTCGGCCAGTTCCTCCGGTGCGACCCCGGCGCGCAGCGCCGCGCGGATATGCATATCCAGTTCGTGGGTATTGCCGACAGCGGTGAGGATCGCAAGGGTGAGCAGGCGCCGGGTGTGGTGGTCCAGGCCGGGGCGGCTCCAGATATCGCCCCACGCGGTGCGGGTGATGAAATCCTGGAACGGTTCGGTGAAAGCGGTGGTACCGGCGACGGTGCGGTCGACATGGGCGTCGCCGAGCACCGCGCGACGCACCCGCATGCCCTGGTCGAACGCGGCGGAGCGTTCCCGCCGGCCTGCGATATGGCCGGTGATGAGTGCGGTCACCGGTCCGGCCTGCTCCACGCTTGCCAGGTGAGCGGCCGGATCCAGAACGTGCAGAACGGAATTCGCGATACCGTCGGCCAGCGCGCGCATATCGTCGGGGGTGGTGGCCGGGTCCTGGGCGCCGGCGATCACCAGGGTGGGCGCGGTGATACGGGCGAGATCGGCGCGGTGGTCGAACTGTGCGAGGGCGACGCAGCAGGCGGCGTAGCCCTCGTCGGAGGTGGCTTCCACCATGGCACGGCTGCGGGCGATGAGATCGGGGTCGCGGTCGGCGAGCCCGGCGGTGAACCAGCGGCCGACCACGGCCTCGGCGATCGAGGCGGTGCCGTCGGCGCGGACCGCCGCGGCCCGGTCGAGCCAGGTCTGCGGGGTACCGAACTTTGCGGAGGTACACAGCAGGGTCAGCGTGCGGACCCGGCCCGGTGCGTGGGCGGCGATCCACTGGGCGACAGCGCCGCCGAGCGACAGACCGACCAGGTGAACCGAATCCCGGCCGAGACGGTCCAGCAGCGCGAGCACGTCGGCGGCGAGGTCGGCGACCGTGGGGTCGCCAGAGCCGGTGGGGGACTGACCGTGCCCACGCAGATCGACGGCGACGACCTCGTACTCCCCGGTCAGCGCGGCGACCTGCGGATCCCACATCGACCGGTCCGAACCGAGCGAGCCGAGCAGGACGACGCTGGGTGCGTCCGCGGGCCCGGTGGTCCGGTACGAAAGTTCGACGGTCGCGGTCGTCGAATCCGCGGTGGCGCCCATACTCACTTGCTCCGTTCGATTGGCGATTGTCTTGGGTGGAATAAATAGGTAGGCCCGATCGACAGCGATCGTCGAGGACGTGGCGCGGCGGGCCCGAGCAGGGCAGTCCACGCGCGGTCCGTGCGGTGTAATCGCGTCACGATTGTCCGGGTTCGGGGTTGGACGGGTGGGGCGCTGGTTCCGGGGCGTCGCCGCGCTCGTCGAGTACTCGCGCAACCAGATCGGCAGCGTGGCCCAGATAGCCTGCGGGGTCCAGTAATTCGCGGACCTGCTCGGCGGTGAGGTATTCGAGGATCGCCGGATCGCTGTCGAGCGCGGGGTGGTGGGCCGTGGCGGCGGCGGTGACGATCTCGCGGGCCCGGTCGGTGTGTTCGGACAAGGCGGCGGTGACCCGTTCGGCGAGCAGCAGCCCGCCGGTGGCGTCGAGATTGCGGGCCATGGCCATGGGGTGGACCTGCAGGCCGGTGAGGCTCTGGGCGAGCCGGTGGGCGGCGCCGCCGGTGAGCCGCAGCAGGTCGGTGACGGTTTCCCATTCGGCGTGCCAGGCGCCGGCGGCGCGCTGCATTTCGTGGTCCATCGCGCCGAGCGCGGCGGCGACCAGACCGGGGACGCGGCGGGCGGCGGCGCGGGCGGTGATGGCGGCGATCGGGTTGCGTTTATGCGGCATGGCCGAGGATCCGCCGGGGGCGTCCTCGCTCACCTCGCCGAGTTCGGTGGCCGAGAGCGTCACGATATCGGTGGCGATCTTGGCGACCGCGCCCGCGGCGATACCGAGGGAGGTGGTGAGTTCGGCGATCGGGGTGCGGTCGGTATGCCACGGGATGCCCTGCGGCGCCAGCCCGAGTTCCGCGGCCAACGCGTCGGCGACGGCCGGGCCGTGCGGGTGCAGGGCGGCGAGTGTGCCTGCGGCACCGCCGAATTGGACGGGCAGGGCGGCGAGTGCGGCGGTGACCGCGCCGGCTGCCCGGTCCAGCGCTTTGCACCACCCTGCGGCCAGTGCGCCGAAGGTGGTGGGCAGGGCCTGCTGGCCCAGCGTACGGGCGGCCATCGGTGTGCCGCGATGGGTTTGCGCGAGATCGGCCGCGGCGTCGGCGGCGGTGCGCAGATCGTCGAGGACCAGGGCCCCGGCCCGCTGGGCGAGCAGCACCAGCGCGGTATCGAGAATGTCCTGACTGGTGGCGCCCTTGTGGACGGCGGCAGCGGGAACACCGGCCGGCGCACAGGCTTTGCGAAGCGTGCCGACCAGCGGGATCACCGGGTTACCGCCCGCCACCGCCGCCGCACCGAGCTCCGCCGGGGCGAGTGCCGCGGCGGCCTGCGGTCCGGCGGCGGTGATGGCGCGGGCGTGCCCCTCATCGAGCACGCCCGCCACCGCTTGCGCGCGGGCGAGTGCACATTCCACCTCGACCAGCGCGTCGATCCAGGCGCGGTCGGACAGGGCGGCACCGAGGTCGGCGGCCCCGAACAGTGGGTCGAACAGCTCTCCACGCGGCACGCGGTACTCCTACAGGTAGAAGAACGGCGTCTCGGCACCGTCCGGGTCGGCGTCCTGCAGCACGATATCGAGGTGGTAGCCCTCGGCGGTGGCCGTGGCGATCAGCTTGTACCGCTGGGTTTCCGGCAGCGCCGCCAGCACGGGGTCGGTGGCGTTGGCGGCCTGTTCGTCGGGGAAATAGAGCCGGGTGATCGACCGGTTGAGCATGCCACGCGCGAAGACGGCCAGGTTCAGGTGCGGGGCCTGGGTCGAATCGCCTTCGGCGGGAACGGCACCGGGTTTGACGGTGGTGAACCGGACGGTGCCGGTGTCGTCGGCGTCGCAGCGGCCGAAACCGCGGAACGCCGGGTCGGTCTGCGGGCGGGGATCGTCCGGATGCTCGAAAACACCCGCACGGTTGGCCTGCCAGACCTCCACCAGCGCGTCGGTGACCGGGTTGCGGGCACCGTCGTACACCGTCACTGTGACGGTTATCGACCCCTCGGTACCCGGCGCGACCACATCGCATCCGTCGGGCCAGGGCAACCCGATATGGAGATACGGTCCCACGGTCTGCGACGGAGTGGGCCCGAATTCGACGGTGGTGAAATCCCCGGGGATCACCGGATAGCGGGGCGCGAACTCGGTCTCACTCATCGTCGTGGTCATCCTCTTCGAAGGGGGTCGCGTCGCGACCGCGCAACACGATGTCGAACCGGAAGCCCAGGGCCCAGTTGTCGGTGGTGGCTTCGTAGTCGAAGACGCTGACCATGCGCTGGCGGGCGCCGTCGGGAACCGAGTTGTAGATCGGGTCCTGGAAGAACATCGGGTCGTCCGGAAAGTACATCTGGGTGACCAGACGCTGGGTGAAGGCGCGCCCGAACAGGGAGAAATGGATATGCGCGGGCCGCCAGGCGTTGTGGTGGTTACGCCAGGGGTAGGCGCCCGGTTTGATCGTGGTGAGCGAGTAGTGGCCGTCGCTGTCGGTGAGGACGCGGCCGACGCCGTCGAAATGCGGGTCCAGCGGTGCGGGCCACTGATCGCCCTGATGCCGGTAGCGGCCGGCGGCATTGGCCTGCCAGACCTCGATCAGGGTGTTGGGGACCGGTTTGCGGTCGCTGTCGAGGACGCGGCCGTGGACGACGATCCGCTGCCCCTGCGCTTCACCGCCGCGGGCCAGAGTCAGATCCGCGTCGGCCTCGGTGACCCGGCCTTCGCCGAGTACCGGGCCGGTGAGCTCGCCCATTCGCTGCGGGAGGAGGATCAGCGGCTGTTTGGGGTGGCGGAGGGTGGTGGTGCGGTAATCGGCGAAGTCGAGCGGAGCTTCCTCGTTCTTGTCGATACCGCGGTACCGCGGTGGCAGTTGGAGCATGCGCGCGACCTCGCGTTCGGAATGTGGACATTGCTTCGGTATGCGAACAGCATAGGACTCGGTGGTTGCCGGATCAATCACTGTTCGGTGCGTTCACTATACGCACATAAGTTCACAATACGTACAAATACGGTTACTGTGGAGCGCGTGATGGACAAAGTCTTTGCCTCAGCCGCCGAAGCGGTCGCCGATATCCCCGACGGTTCATCACTGGCCGTCGGCGGATTCGGGCTGGTCGGCATCCCCGAAGTGCTGATCAACGCGCTGCTCGACCAGGGCGCCACCGAACTGGAGGTCGTCAGCAACAACTGCGGTACCAACGGTTTCGGTCTGGGGGTGCTGCTCGCGGCCCACCGCATCCGCCGCACGATCAGCTCCTACGTCGGCGCCAACGAGGAGTTCGCGCGCCAGTACCTGTCCGGTGAACTCGAGGTCGAGCTGACCCCGCAGGGCACCCTCGCGGAGCGGATGCGGGCCGGCGGCGCCGGTATTCCCGCGTTCTTCACCCCCGCGGGGGTGGGCACGCAGGTCGCCGAGGGCGGACTGCCGTTGCGGTACGACGGCGCGGGCGGGGTCGCGGTGGCGAGCCCACCGAAGGAGACCCGGGAGTTCGACGGCGTCACCTACGTGCTCGAACGCGGGATCGTCACCGATTACGCCTTGGTCCACGCCTGGAAGGGCGACCGGCACGGCAACCTCGTCTATCGCGCCAGCGCGCGCAACTTCAACCCGCCCGCCGCGGCGGCGGGCCGGATCACCATCGCCCAGGTCGAGCACCTGGTGGAACCCGGCGAACTCGACCCCGATCAGGTGCATACCCCCGGCATCCAGGTCCAGCGGGTCGTGCCGGTCGGCAAGGTCGAGGTAGGAATCGAGAACAGGACGGTGCGCGCATGAAACTGACCCGCGAACAGATGGCGGCCCGCGTCGCCGCCGAGCTGCAGGACGGCCAGTACGTCAACCTCGGCATCGGGATGCCGACCCTGGTGCCCAACTATCTACCCGACGACATCACCGTCGTACTGCACTCGGAGAACGGTGTCCTCGGAGTCGGGCCGTACCCGACCGAGGAAGAACTCGATCCGGAACTGATCAACGCGGGCAAGGAAACCATCACGGTGCTGCCCGGCGCCTCGTTCTTCGACTCGGCGCAATCGTTCGGCATGATTCGCGGCGGTCAGGTCGATGTGGCCGTGCTGGGTGCCATGCAGGTGAGTGCCCGCGGCGATCTGGCCAACTGGATGATTCCGGGCAAGATGGTCAAGGGGATGGGCGGGGCGATGGATCTGGTGCACGGTGCGCGCCGGGTGATCGTGATGATGGAGCACGTCTCCCGTTCGGGGGAACCGAAAATCGTTGAGCAATGCTCGCTGCCGCTCACCGGGCTGGGCTGCGTGAACCGGATCATCTCCGATATGGCGGTGCTCGATATCACCGACGACGGCCTGGTGCTGGTCGAAACCGCGCCGGGTGTGACCGTCGACGAGGTACGGGCCGCGACCGGAGCCGAAATGCGGATTGCCGCCGAGCTGACGGCGCGGGTCGGCTGAGCCGGCCGGGCGGCCGCGTTCCTCACGCCGGCATCCGTGCCATCGCCGTCCGGATCACCTCCAGGAACCACTGTTGCGGGCCGCCGCGGTCCGGTGCGTGCCGGGTATAGGCGGCCACCTCCACCGGTTCGATCGGCCACGGCAGCGCGAACAGCCGCACCGCGTGCGTGCGGGCCAGCGCCCGCGCGACCCGCTCCGGCACGATCGCGACCAGTTCGCTGTCCTGCACCACATAGGGCAGGGTCGCGAACCGGGTCACCCGCACCGCGATCCGGTCCTCGAGCCGATGCTCCACCAGCGCCTTACGCGGGCCGGTATGCCCGGACGCTCCGTCGACCACGACGTGCCGTTCCTGTTCGAGATCGGCGTGGCCCGGGTTCGGGGTCCGCAAGCGGGGGTGGTCGGCGGCGACCATCCCGGCGTAGCCCTCGGTGAACAGGGCGGTTCGGCGCAGTCGCGGCGAATCCAGGACCGGGCTGGCGACGATGGCGTCCATTTCGCCGCGGGCCAGTTGATCGATGGCGGTGTCCAGGTCGAAGGCCTGGACCCGCAGCCGGGCGCGCGGGGCCTGCGCTGTGAGCTCCGACAGCACCAGCGGCAGCACTGTCACCTCGCCGAGGTCGGAGAGCCCGAGGGTGAACTGGGTTGGCCGGTCCGGATCGAATTCGGTTGTGGTGCCCAGGGTTTCGGTGACGTGTTCGAGTGCGCCGCGCAGCGGCGGATACAGTCGCTCGGCCTCGGAGGTCGGGATCAGGCCGCCGGGGCCGCGGACGAAGAGTTCGTCGCCGAGGCGGCGGCGGAGTTTGCCGAGGCCGTAGCTGACGGTCGGCTGGGTGACCCCCAGCAGATCGGCCGCGGCGGTGACGCTGCGGGTCTCGTAGAGCAGGACGAAGGTGCGCACCAGGTTCAGATCGAAATCGCCCGCCATAGATCTCCTCTATCCGGCATCGAAAGATCATCTATTGGATTTCTGATGGACGCCAGCCTAGCGTGAGTGCCATCACAGACCGGGTCGACGCCGACCCGAAGATCAGAAATGAACCCCCCACCATGAACAAATTGCTGTCGTGGCCGGCCGTGCTCTGCTGGCTCACCGTGTTGCTCGACGGATACGACCTCGTCGTCCTCGGCGCCGTCATCCCGACCCTCATCGACGAGAACCACGTCGGTTTCACCGCCGCGAGCGCCACCTTCGCCGCGACCATCTCCCTGGTCGGTGTCGCCATCGGCGCCGCCGGGGTCGGGCCGCTGGCCGACCGCTACGGCCGTCGCAGCGTCCTGCTGGGCTCCATCGTGCTGTTCTCGCTGTTCACCATCGCGGTCCCGTGGGCCGGTTCGGTCGGGATGTTCGGCGTGTTCCGGCTGCTGGCCGGTTTGGGTCTCGGTGCCTGTATGCCCACCGCGCTCACCTTCATGGCCGAACATATGCCCGCTTCGCGCCGGGCGTTCGCCAGCACCTTCACCATGACCGGCTATCACTTCGGTGCGGTCCTGGCGTCGCTGGCAGCGCTGTGGCTCGTCCCGAACTGGGAGATCCTGTTCTACGCCGGCGGTGTGGCCGGGCTGCTGCTGGTTCCGCTGATGTGGTTCAAACTGCCGGAATCGGATGCCTATCTCGCGGCCCAGGGCAAGACCGAGCGTGTGGGGCCCACCATCGTGCTGCAGCCGAAGTACCTGCGCACCACGCTCGGGGTCTGGGTCGGCTCGTTCATGGGCCTGCTGCTGGTCTACGGCCTGAACACCTGGCTGCCGAAGCTGATGCGTGATGCCGGCTACAACATGTCCACGTCGCTGACGCTGCTGCTGGTCCTGAATATCGGCGCGATCATCGGGCTCGTCGTCGCGGGGATGCTCGCCGACCGGCGCGGAACCAAGCCGACGATCCTGGTCTGGTTCGGCGCCGCCGCGGTACTGCTGGCGCTGCTGAGCATCAAGGTGCCGAACACGTTGCTGCTGAACACGCTGGTTCTCGTCACCGGGATTTTCGTGTTCTCCGCCCAGGTGCTCGTCTACGCCTACGTCACCCAGGCCTATCCGGCGGAAGTCCGGGCCACCGCGCTCGGACTCGCGGCGGCGGTCGGCCGGCTCGGCGCGATATTCGGGCCGAGTATCACCGGTGCGCTCATCGTCGCCGGTTCCGCCCACCCGTGGGGCTTCTACTTCTTCGCGCTGGTTGCCGCGCTCGGGCTGCTGGCGCTGGCCACGGTCCCCGCACTCGCCGCCCGCCGGGCCGATGCGGCCGACCGGCTGCCCGGACCCGACGATCAGAAGGAGTACGCCGTATGAACACCACCCGCACCCAGGTAGCCATTGTCGGGGCCGGACCGGCCGGCCTGCTGCTGTCGCATCTGCTGCACCGCTCCGGCATCGACTCGGTGGTCGTCGATATCCGGAGCCGGGAGGACATCGCCACCACGATCCGCGCGGGCATCCTCGAAGCCGGCTCGGTGCGCACCCTGGTGGACACCGGCGTCTCCGACCGGGTGATCACCGAGGGCGACCGGCACGACGGCGTGGTGTTCCGGTTCGCGGGCGAGAACCACCGCATCGACTTCCAGGAGCTGGTCGGTGAATCGGTATGGCTGTATCCGCAGAACGACGTGTTCGTCGATCTGGCCGCCCGCCGCGAAGCCGATCAGGGTGATGTGCGTTACGGCGTGGCCGATACCGCGGTCGATATCTCGGGCGACCGGCCCGTGGTCTCCTACACCGGCGCGGACGGACGGACGGCCCGGATCGAAGCTGATCTGGTGGTCGGCGCGGACGGCTCGCGTTCGGTCTGCCGGAAAACCTTCCCGGAGGGCACCCGCCGCGAATGGTTCCGCGAATACCCCTTCGCCTGGTTCGGTTTCCTCACCGACGCGCCGCCCTCGCATCCGGAGCTCATCTACACCCACTCCGAGCACGGATTCGCGCTGGTCAGCCAGCGCACCCCGACCGTGCAGCGGATGTATTTCCAATGCTCGCCCGACGAGCGGCCCGAGGAATGGGACGACGACCGGATCTGGGCGGAAATGCGGCGCCGGGTGAACGGCAACGGGTTCGAACTCCAGGAAGGCCCCATCAACTCCAAGATGGTGCTGCCCTTCCGGTCCTTCGTCACCGCACCCATGCGGCACGGCCGGCTACTGCTGGCCGGGGACGCGGCGCATACCGTTCCGCCCACCGGCGCGAAGGGGCTGAACCTGGCGCTCGCCGATGTGAAAGTGCTGCACGAGTCGATCACCGAATTCTTCGCCGGCGCCGGTGACCAGGTGCTGGACAACTACACCGAACGGGCGCTCGACCGGGTGTGGAAGGCTCAGCACTTCTCGTACTGGATGACCACCATGCTGCACTCCGTGGACGGCGCGTCCGCGTTCGATACCGAACGGCAGCGCGGGGAACTCGCGCTGGTCACCGGGTCGCGGCACGGTGCGGCCTACCTCGCCGAGGCCTATACCGGGTGGCAGCCCACCCGCTAGCCGAACCGGCCACCACCGCGTGGCACGGTGCGCTGTTCGACGGCGCCTTCCGTCCGCCCGTCCGGACCCTGCCGGTGATCGCTCCCGCCACCGGGGCCACCATCGATACGGTCGGCGAGGACGGCACCGACGATTTCGAGCGCGCCGTGCGCTCGGCAGTTGTCGCGCAACGGCTTTCGTTTCCGGCCGCAACGTCGGGCGTGGAGTCGCCCGTCAACGACGCGCAGTCGCGCCTTCCGGGTGTACCGGATGTTTGCCTTCGGCGAACTCCTCGACGATCTTCGCGCAGAAGGCGGGCAGATCGTCGGGATTGCGGCTCGATACCAAGCCCTTGTCTGTGACCACTTCCTGGTCGACGACGTTCCCGCCGGCGTTGCGGATATCGGTGCGCACGCTGGGATAGGAGGTGAGCGTACGACCGCGCACCACATCGGCCTCCACCAGCGTCCACGGGCCGTGACAGATCACGCCGACCGGTTTGCCGGTGGCGAAGAATTCGCGGACGAACCGCACGGCGTCCGGGTCCTGGCGCAATTTGTCGGGGTTCGTCGTGCCGCCGGGAAGCAGCAGGGCATCGAATTCGTCCGGGCTGCATTCACCGACCACCCGGTCCACCGGGAATTTGTCACCCTTCTCGACGTCGTGGTTCATCGCCTGGATCTCGCCCGGTTTCAGCGACAGCAGTGCGGTGCTGGCCCCGGCGTCCTCCACCGCGGATCGCGGCTGTTCGAGCTCGACCTGCTCGACGCCGTCCGCCGCGAGCACCGCGACCCGCCGTCCGGTCAGATTGTGCTGCTGGCCCATATCCGTTCCTTTCCGAGTGCGGGGTTGCGATCTGCCCGCGGCCTACCCGCGCCCCGCGCGGCGAAACGTCGCCCGCCCGGTACCGCCCGCCCGGCGCGGCGGCACCGGGCCCGTCAGCGGCGCGGATCGACCCGCTGACCAGCGCGTGGCCGAGATAACACGCCGAGCGCTGATTGAGTGCCGAGCCGCCGGGTAGTCGGCCTCTGTCCCGCGCATCGAGCGCAACGACGAGAAAGGCATTCGAGGATGAACGTCCCGATCAAGAGCACACTCGACCCGGAACAGCAGCGCATCACCGGCGACGCTCTGCGTGCCAGCGTCGTCGATCTGATCGATCTTTCTCTGATCGCCAAGCAGGCACACTGGAATGTGCTCGGTACGCACTTCCGCTCCGTGCACCTGGCGCTGGACGAACTGGTGAGCGCGGCCCGCGAGTTCACCGACTCCACTGCCGAACGCGCCACCGCCATCGGCGTGAGCCCGGACGGTCGTGCCGCCACGGTGGCCAAGGAGGCGGCCGGGCTGGAATTCCCCGACGGCTGGCAACAGGACAAGGATGTCATCAACGCGATCGTCGACGTCCTCAGCACCGTGATCGGCCGCTTCCGGGAACGTATCGAAGTCACCGAGAAAGCCGACCCGGTAACCCAGGACCTGTTCATCGAGATCGCGGCCCGGCTCGAGCAGTTGCACTGGATGTGGCAGGCCCAGCTGTCCACCGCCTGATCCGGTCCTTCGTTCACGCCCGCCGGTGGGCCCGGGTCGGGCTTCGTTTCCTCGACGCGAGCCCGGTGGCCGCCACGGCGCACCGGGCTCCTGTCGCTATGTGCCGATTTACGGCCGGGGAGTCAACGGAATATCAGTGACGGTTCTCCGGCGGCATGACTTCCGAAAGCCTGCCGTCGGCCAAGCGCAGCCAGCGCTGGACGCCTATCTCGCCGAGGAAGCGTTCATCGTGGCTCACCACGACGAATGCGCCCTCGTAGGCGTTGAGCGCGTTCTCCAGTTGTCCGACGCTGACCAGATCGAGATTGTTGGTCGGCTCGTCCAGCAGTAGCAACTGCGGGGCCGGTTCGGCGAACAGGATGCAGGCCAGTGTGGCGCGCAGGCGCTCACCGCCGGACAGCGCGCCTACCGGAAGATGCACCCGGGAGCCGCGGAACAGGAACCGCGCCAGCAGGTTCATCCGTTGCGCTGCCGGTAGTTCCGGTGCGAACCCGGCCAGGTTCTCGGCCACGGAGCGCTGCGGATCGAGCAGATCCAGGCGCTGGGACAGATAGGCGACCCGCCCGTCGGCGCGCGTGATCTCGCCGGTCCCGGCGGCGAGATCGCTGTGCAGAATGCGCAGGAGGGGCGATTTCCCGGCGCCGTTCGGGCCGGTGAGTGCGATCCGCTCAGGCCCGCGAATCGCCAGGTCGAACCCGTCGCCCGCGAAAATCTCCCGGTCGCCGACGCGGTAGCGGATCCGTTCGCCGAGGAACACCGTGCGACCCGCCGGCACCTGTGTGCCGGGTAGGTGCAGGGTGATCTTCTGGTCCTCGCGTAGTTCCCGTTCGGCCCGGTCGAGCCGGGTGCGGGCGGCCTCGACGCGGGCGCTGTGCGTACCGTCGGCGCGACCCGCGGATTCCTGCGCGTTGCGTTTCATGGTCCCCGCGAAGATCTTCGGCAGACCGGCGTTGCCGAGTGTGCGGGCAGCGTTGCTCGCCCGGCGGGCCGCCCGTTCCCGCGCCTGTTGCAGCTCCCGTTTCTCGCGCTTGACCTCCTGTTCCGCATTGCGGATGTTCTTCTCCGCCACCTCTCGCGCGGCTCGTACCGCTGCTTCGTAATCGCTGAAATTGCCACCGTGGTAAGTGATCTCACCGGCATGGAGTTCGGCGATCCGGTCCATCCGGTCGAGCAGGGCGCGGTCGTGGCTCACCAGCAACAAACAGCCGTTCCAGTCGCCGAGCAGATCGTAGAGCCGGTGGCGGGCGTCCAGATCCAGGTTGTTGGTGGGTTCGTCGAGCAACAGCACATCGGGCCGGCGCAGCAACTGCGCGACCAGGCCGAGCGAGACCACCTGACCGCCGCTGAGAGTGTGCAGCCGCCGGGTGAGTTCGACATCGCCGACACCCAGCCGGTCCAGCTGGGCGCGCGTACGCTCCTCGATATCCCAGTCCGTACCGATCGTGGTGAAGTGCTCTTCGGCGACGTCACCGGATTCGACGGCCGCCAGCGCCGCCAGCACCGGGGCGATGCCCAGGAGTTCGGCGACGGACATATCGCCGGTCAGCGGCAGGGTCTGGGGCAGATAGCCCAGTAGTCCGTCGACGCTGACCGAACCGCTCGCCGGACGCAGATCGCCCGCGAGCAGGCGGAGCAGGGTGCTTTTCCCGGCGCCGTTCGGCGCGACGAGACCGGTGCGCCCGGCGGGCACGGTGAACGACAGATCGGTGAAGACAGGGGTGTCGTCCGGCCAGGAGAACGACAGGTTCGAGCAGACGATATAGCTTTCGGGCATGGGGGAGACCTCGGGTGTCCGACGGGCGCGGCCGAGCGCGCCGCGAGAATGATCGGTGAACGACGGCATGGCCACGACAGCGGCGCCCATATGCGCCCAACTGGTGGCCGTCAGAGCCGGGTGACCCCGGAGATGTCGAGTTCACCAACCATGGTCGGTCTCCTGTAATCCGATGACTCGATCGACGATAGCAGCCGAGCCCGGACGGCCCGGTAGGCAACCGGCCTACCGGGCCCGCGGGTCAGCGGCGGGGGTTGTTCAGGTGTTCCTGGACGTCGCCCGAGGTAGGGGGTTCGCCGCATTGCATACCGCAGCGTTGTTCCTCGGGGACCTGGGAGCCGTTCGGATAGGTGCAGCTCGCGCTGTCGCAGGTGTAGTTGATCGTATTCGGATCGATCGGCAGCGGTTCGGCGTAGTACGACCACGCGAAGGTGTCACTCCCGGCGACGGGCGAGCAGTAGACGGTGGTGCCGTCCGCGAGATGTCCGATCTCACCGGGTGCGGCACAGTAGCTGTGCAGTTCGACCTGGGGATTCGGGCCGTTGTCGGTGTGAATCAGGGGTCCGGGTGATGCGGCCGCGGGAGCGGCGGCGAGGAAGAGGGCGGCGGCCCCGACGGTCGCGCCGAGAAGTCGGGGGCCGACGCGCTGGATACGCGCTGTGGGCCTCATGAACAGGTTCCGTTCTGTCGAGTTGGCAGGTCCCGACCGGTCGGACTGATTGATCTTAGCTATCACACCTGTTCGGTGGCAATGGCAGCTAGCGGATCAACGGGTCGCGGGGCATCCCGAGGATTCGCTCGGCGATCTGGTTGCGGGTGACCTCCGAGGTACCACCGGCGATCGCCATTCCGCGCGCTCCGAAGGCCATCTGCGCGACCCCCGCTCCCTGTCTGTCCCAGAGGGCCAGCTCGTCGCCGATCAGCTCGGCGGAAATGGCCGCCCATTCGGCAAGGTGTTCGGCCAGAACGAGTTTGGTGATATTGCCTTCCGGTCCGGGCCCGGCGCCTTCGATACTGCGCGCCGCGCGGCGCAGGTTCAGCAGGCGCAGGGCATGATCCTCGGCAACGTAACGGCCGGTCCGGGCTTTGATCCCGGCCGGCGGCTCCGGATGCCCGGCGACCTGGGCGACCAGCGCTTTCGCCGGCGGCACCCCCGCCCCCGACCCGCCGCCGATGCTCACCCGTTCGTTGCCGAGCGTCGCCCGTGCGACCGTCCACCCGGTGCCCGGAGCACCGACCACATCCTCGTCGGGAACGAATACGTCGTCGAAGAACACCTCGTTGAACTCGGCACCGCCGGTGATCATGCGCAGCGGCCGTACGGTGACGCCGTCGGCGTGCATATCGATGATCATGGTGGTGATTCCGGCGTGTTTGGCAGCGTCCGGGTCGGTGCGGACGGTGGCCAGCCCGCGCCGGCAGTAGTGGGCGCCGCTGGTCCACACCTTCTGGCCGGTGACGCGCCAGCCACCGTCCACCCGGACGGCTTTCGTCTTGATCCCGGCGGCATCCGAACCCGCCGCCGGTTCGGAGAACAGCTGGCACCATACTTCTTCGCGCCGCAGCGCCTTGTCCACGAATCGTTCGATCTGCGAATCGGTTCCGTGCTGGATGAGGGTCAGGACCACCCACCCGGTGATCGAATAATCGGGCCGCTCGACCTGCACGGCCCGGAATTCTTGATCGATCACCAGTTGCTCTACCGCCGTCGCGGCCCGGCCCCACGGACGCGGCCAATGCGGCATCACGTACCCCGTGGCGATCAGCCGGTCCAATTGCGCCGCGCTGTCGCCGACGGCGGCGATCTCGGTGGCGTCGGCGCGGATCTCGGTGCGCATCTGTTCGGCTTCGGGCGGCAGATCGAGGCTGTTCGAGCGGGTGACACCGGCCGCGGTGAGCGCGAATACCGTCTCCGCCGGGGCATCGCCGCCGGCCAAGGCCCGGGTGGTCAGCGCACGGCGCAGATGCAGATGGGCGTCGTGCTCCCAGGTGTATCCGATCCCGCCGTGCACCTGGATGTTCAGCTCCGCGTTGCGGACATACCCGGGGAAGGCCAGCGTGGCCGCCGCCGCGGCGAGCAACTGGAATTGCTGTTCGTCCTCGGCTTCCGCGCGGGCGGCGTCCCAGACCAGCGCGATCGCGGATTCGGCGGCCACCAGCATATTCGCGCAGTGATGTTTGATCGCCTGGAAGGTGGCGATGGTCCGGCCGAACTGCTCGCGCACCTTCGCGTATTCGACGGCGGAGTCAACACAGTCAGCGGCCCCGCCCGCCGCCTCGGCGGCCAGTAGCGTGCGCGCACGGGCGAGTGCGGCCGGCGCGGCGCCGCGCAGGACATCCGTTTCGGTGACGGCGACCTGGTCCAGCCGCACCCGTCCCGAGCGGCGGGTGGGGTCCAGGTTCTGCGGTACCTCCACCGTCACACCGGCCCGGCCGGCTTCGACGACAAGTACATCCTGCCCGGCCACCAGCATCAGCAGTTCCGCGGACCCGGCCCCGAGCACGACGCCGGCCGCACCGTCGGCTTGCCCGCCGGACAGGGTGACCGCGGTACTCAGGCCGACCCCGGCTGTCACAGAGCCGTTCACAAGACTCGGCAGCAGCCGCGCCTTCTGTGCCGCGTCACCGGCCGCCGACAACACCGACGACGCGATCACGGTCGGCACGAAGGGCCCCGGCGCCACCGCACGACCCAGTTCCTCCGCCACCACCACGAGCTCCGGGAACCCCGAACCGGATCCGCCGAACTCCTCGCCGATATGCAGTCCCAGCCAGCCCAGTTCGGCGATTTCGGACCAGAACGGGGGCCTGTCCGCCGCGGTCTCCAGCGCCGCGCGCGCCGCGGCCCGGGCTTTGCCGACGGCGAGAAACGAGCGGGCCACGGTGGCCAGTTCGCGGTGGACGTCGGTTACTGCAATACCCATCGCCAGTCCTCTCGGTGTGGAATCGCCCGGCGCGCAGGATCCGAATCCGGACGCGAACCGCGATTCACTTACTGGGAGTCACGGTAGCTCGCTCCCGTCCCGGCCGGGCCGGGTTTCGCCGAGTATCCGAGTGCAGCCGAGCTGGGCCGGTTATCGGTTCTGCGGGGTAGCGATGCGGTCGAGGCGCTCGTACTGATCGCCGGAGAGGTCGATCCGGGTGGCGGCAAGATTCTCGGCGAGGTGCGTGAGCGAGGCGGTACCCGGTATGGGTGCGATCACGGGGGAGCGGCGCAGCAGCCAGGCGAGGGCGACCTGGGTGCCGGTGGCGCCGAGTTCGCGGGCGATCTCGGCGATCACGGTGGTCGTGCCCGCGCCGCCCGCGGCCACGGGACGCCACGGCAGGAAAGCGATCCCTGCCTGCGCGCAGGCCTCGACAACGGATTCGTATGCGCGATCGAGGATGTTGTAGCGGTTCTGCACACTGGCGATCGCCGCGGTTTCCCGCGCCTCCGCGAGTTGGGCGGCGGTCACCTCGGAAAGGCCGATATGGCCGATCTTCCCTTCGTCGCACAGATCCCTGAGCACCCCCACCTGGTCGGCGAGTGGGACGGCCGGATCGACTCGGTGGAGTTGCATGAGGTCGATCCGGTCGATGCGCAGGCGGCGCAGGGCGTCGTCGACCTGGCTCCGCAGGAAGCGCTCGCTGCCGTTGTACACCGCGCCGTCAGGGTGATCGGGCCGGCGCTCGACACCCAGTTTGGTCGCCACCAGCAGTCCGTCCGGGTAGGGGTGCAGGGCCTCGGCGACGAGTTCCTCGTTGGCGCCCCAGCCGTAGAGGTGCGCGGTGTCGACAAGTGTGACACCGCATTCGACGGCCTTGCGCAGCAGCGTGATCGAGGCCGCGCGCGCGTCGCCGGGTTCGGTGGCCAGCCGCATGGCTCCGAAGCCGAGGCGGTGCACACTGTGTCCGGCGAGGTCGAGGGTAAGGGGCGGCATGAAGTACCTTCCGAGTCGCGTCCGACTCTATCCGCTCGCTCCGGTCCGCTCCCGGCACGCACGAGATGACTCCGCGAGTGGTCGTACCGGGCGGGGTCGCCGCCTCCGTCTCGGGTACCGAGCGAGTAGGCGGCGCGTTCGGCGTAACAGGTGGCCAGGGCGCGTAACTGTGCGAGCCGGTTGAAGCAGCGTTCGACCACGTTGGGGCGCCGGCAGACCTCGGGATCGCACGTCGGTGGCCGGCCACTTCGCGGCTGTGCCGGGTGTGCTGGGCGGCGTATCACGCCTCGATGGCGAGGCGTCGAATCCGGTCCCCGTCGAGTTCGAACCGGTAGTGCACGGTGGCGGTGCCGCCGGGGAAGTTGCCGTCCAGGCGGATGAGTACGGTCGGGTGCCGGCTGTCGGCGCCGTGTTGCCCGATCCGGGTAGCGGTGTAGCTCCACTCGGTGGACGAATTCTGGAGCCATGCGGTGATCGCGGCGATGCCCTCGTAGATGTTGCCGTCGTCGAGCACGGTGGCGTCGGGAGTGAAAAGTGCGGCAGCGTCGGCCGTGCGGTGCTCGTCGTGGGCGTCGAGGTAGGTGACGACCACCTTTGCCAAGAGGTCGCCGTGGTAGGCGTCGAATTTCTCGCTCATCGTTTCTCCTGCTGTGACGGGGTGTCGTTGATGTGGTCGGGTCAGATCGTGCGGATGGTGCCGCCGTCGACAACGATGTCGGCGCCGAGAATTCCGGACCCCCGATCGGAGACGAGAAAGGCGACCGTCTCGGCGATCTCGTGCGGGGTGGCGAATCGGC
>NZ_JARWPM010000337.1 GCF_029869215.1 Nocardia carnea | reverse complement strand
CTCACGGCTCCCCGGTGTAACCCCGGACTTAACCCCCCCCCGGGGTGGGGGGGTGTTTTTTTTTGGGGGGGGCGGCCCCCGGCCCCGGGGCCCCGGCCCCAGCTGTTGCGGTCCGCGCGGGCTCGTGTCCGTCATGAGCGCGTTCGCCCGGCGTCCCACCGGTCCGGAGTGGGCCGGTGCCGCGAGTGGCGCGGCGTTCCGAGTGCCCGGTGGGCGAACGATCGACGGACTAATCGTTGCCAAGCCGTATACATCGGGTTTTCCGCTCCGACCCGCAGGAATCATTCCGCGCTGTAACCTCGATAGTGTGCAGCGACGAATTATGGGGATCGAGACCGAATTCGGTGTGACGTGCACCTTCCACGGGCACCGCAGGCTCAGCCCCGACGAGGTGGCCCGGTATCTGTTCCGCCGGGTGGTGTCCTGGGGGCGCAGTTCCAACGTATTCCTCCGCAACGGCGCCCGGCTCTACCTCGACGTCGGTTCGCATCCGGAATACGCCACCGCCGAATGCGACAGCCTGGTCCAGCTGGTCACCCACGACCGGGCCGGGGAACGAGTGCTGGAGGAACTGCTCATCGACGCCGAGCAGCGCCTCGCGGAGGAGGGTATCGGCGGGGATATCTATCTGTTCAAGAACAACACCGATTCGGCCGGCAACTCCTACGGCTGCCATGAGAACTTCCTGGTCGTCCGGGCCGGCGAGTTCTCCCGGATCTCCGATGTGCTGTTGCCGTTCCTGGTCACCCGGCAGTTGATCTGCGGTGCCGGAAAGGTCCTGCAGACCCCGAAGGCGGCGACCTACTGCCTGTCGCAGCGGGCCGAGCACATCTGGGAGGGCGTCTCCTCGGCGACCACCCGATCCCGCCCGATCATCAACACCCGCGACGAACCGCATGCCGACGCCGAGAAGTACCGGCGCCTGCACGTGATCGTGGGCGATTCGAATATGGCCGAGACCACCACCATGCTCAAGGTCGGCACGGCCGCGCTGGTGCTGGAGATGATCGAGGCCGGGGTGTCGTTCCGCGATTTCGCGCTCGATAATCCGATTCGCGCCATCCGCGAGGTCAGCCACGATCTCACCGGCCGCCGGCCGGTACGCCTGGCGGGTGGCCGGCAGGCCAGTGCCCTCGATATCCAGCGCGAGTACTACGCCCGCGCCGTCGAGCATCTGCGCAACCGCGAACGGGATCCGCAGGTGGACCAGGTGGTGGACCTGTGGGGCCGTACGCTGGACGCGGTGGAATCGCAGGATTTCGCCAAGGTCGATACCGAGATCGACTGGGTGATCAAACGCAAACTGTTCCAGCGCTACCAGGAGCGCTACGGGATGGAACTGTCCGACCCGAAGATCGCCCAGCTGGATCTGGCCTACCACGACATCAAACGCGGCCGCGGGGTCTTCGATCTGCTGCAGCGCAAGGGCCTGGCCAAACGGATCACCGAGGACGACGCGGTCGACGCCGCCGTCGACACCCCGCCGCAGACCACCCGCGCCAAACTCCGTGGCGATTTCATCACCGCCGCGCAGGCCGCCGGCCGGGATTTCACGGTCGACTGGGTGCACCTGAAGTTGAACGACCAAGCCCAGCGCACGGTGCTGTGCAAGGACCCGTTCCGTTCGGTCGACGAACGAGTGGACCGCCTCATCGCCTCGATGTAGTTGCCGTCGGCGCGGTGGGACCGCCGCGCCGCGGGCACCTGGACAACTGCCGCCCCCGCGCGACGGAGGACGTGCTTACCGTTGGTGCGCGGGTTTATCGTGCCGCCGCGGGCCGGACGGCCGACGACTCCATTACGCTGTGTCGGGTGGCGATATCCAAGGTCGAGCGCCTGATGAATCTGGTCATCGCGCTACTGTCGACCCGGCAGTTCCTGACTGCGGAGCGGATCCGGGAAAGCGTCGCGGGCTACGAGGAGTGCGCCAGCGACGAAGCGTTCAGCCGGATGTTCGAGCGGGACAAGAACGAACTCCGCGATCTCGGCATCCCGCTGGAGGTCGGTGCCTCGGGCCGGTTCTCCACGGTGGAGGGCTACCGCATCAACCGGGACGCCTATGAGCTCCCCGATATCGACCTGACCAGCGAGGAATCGGCGGCGGTCGCGGTGGCGCTGCAGATGTGGGAATCACCCGAGCTGGCGTCGGCGGCCGCGGGTGCCCTGCTGAAGCTGCGGGCCGCCGGTATCCATGTGGAAACCGATACCGCGTTCGCCGCCATCCCCGCGGTCCCCGCCCGTACGCGCGGGTCCGAACCGGTGCTGGGGAAGCTGCTGGCCGCCATCGACGCAGGTCAGGCGGTGCGGTTCGAACATCGCGGGGCCAGTAACGCGCCGTACCTGATGCGTGATGTGGAGCCGTGGGGCGTGGTGACGCTGCGCGGCCGGTGGTATCTGGTGGGACACGACCGCGACCGCGACGCCGTACGGACCTTCCGGCTGTCCCGGATCGGCGACGAGATCACCCCGTACGGCCCGCGTAATGCGGTACGCCCGCCGGCGGGCACCGATCTGCGGCAGATCGTCGCGAATGTCACCGGGACCGCACCGGTCACCGGATCGGCGACCGTGTGGGTGGCGCACGGCCGCGGCCGCGACCTGCGCCGCATCGGCGAGGTGGTCGGAACTCGCAGCTTCGGCGGACGGCCCGGCAGTGTGCTGGAGGTGCCGATCCGGTCGCAGCAATGGCTGGCCCGCCTGATCACCGGCCTGGGCCCGGACGCGCTGGTGCTCGAACCCGCGGAACTACGCGCCGATGTGGTGGCACGGCTACGGTCGGTGTTCGACCGGACCGGGGTGCCGCTGTGAGCACCCGGTTGTCCGCGCGACTGTCGCGCCTGCTGAACATGGTCCCGTACTTCGTCGCCAACCCCGGAATCAGTGCCGCCGAGGCGGCCGCGGATCTCGGTGTCACGACCAAACAGCTCATGGCCGATCTCAACCAGTTGTGGATGTGCGGCCTGCCGGGTTACGGGCCGGGCGATCTGATCGATCTGTCGTTCTCGGAGGAGAGCGTGCAGGTCACCTTCACCGCCGGGATCGAACGACCGCTGCGGCTGACGTCCATCGAGGCCACCGCGGTGCTGGTGGCGCTGCGGTCGATCGTGGACCTGCCCGGCATGGTGGATCCGACGGCCGCGCATGCGGCGATCGCGAAGCTTGAGGCCGCCATCTCCGGTGGCGCGCCCACGGCCGCACCGGCCGGCCCGCCGGTCGAAGCGCCCGCCGTCACCACGGTCCGCTCCGCGGTCGCGGCGAACCGGGCAGTACGCCTGGAGTACTACTCGGCCAGCCGTGATGTGGTCTCGACCCGCGTGGTGGACCCCATCCGGATCGTGGCGGTGGACGACAACAGTTATCTGCAGGCGTGGTGCCGCGAGGCCGAAGGTGTACGACTGTTCCGGTTCGACCGGATCGAATCCGCCGAGGAACTCGGCGAACCGTCCCGCCCGCCGCAGGAGGCGCGCGCCGGTGATGCGGGGCTCGACCTGTTCCAGGACGATCCCGCGGTACCGCTGGCCCGGCTGCTGATCGCGGCCGATTACGGCTGGTTGCTCGATCAGTACCCGATGCACCGTACGGCGGTGCATGCCGACGGCAGCCTGGAGGCGACCATGCGGTTCGCCACCCTGGATTGGATGGCACGACTGGTGCTCGGTTTCGGCTCCGGGGTCACCGTACTGGGCCCGCCGGAGCTGGTGGCAGCCGTCCGTGAGCGGTCGGAGGCCGCGCTGGCGGCGTACCAGGGCGCCGGATTGGACGAATAGGCCCGAACCGCCGGCGCCGGGATACTGCGCGCAAGCGGCGCGCGGGTGAACATTCGCCGGGAAACAGGTGTGACGTGGCTGTGACTGCCCCCGCTCGGGTTCGGCGCGACCATTACGGCAGGTAGCATCGGAAAGACCACAGTCTTGGGAGGTAACCACAATGGGCTCTATGAGCATCTGGCACTGGGTGATCGTCGCGGCGGTGTTCGTGGTGTTCTTCGGCGCCAAGCGGATGCCCGAAGCGGCCCGCGGCCTCGGCCGGTCGCTCCGGATCTTCAAGAGCGAGGTGAGCGAGATGCACAACGACGGTAAGTCCGCGGGCACCACCGCCGCCGCGCCCGCTCCGGAACTGCCGTCGGGCCGGGAGACGAATACCGCGGCCACCGAGACCCGGAGCGAGTCGAAAACGCTCTGAGGCCGGTCTGCGCGGGTCCGGGTACGCCCGGACCCGGTGACTACGGCTGTTCACCCGGCGCTGCCGACCGGGCACCGGCTTGCTCTCCTGTGCGGTGATCGCGGGGGCGGGTCCGGTGGCGCCGGCCGTGCGGAGCGAGGCTCGCTGATACGAGGGCAACCACACCTATGCGAATTCCGTTCGACCCCCGGCGCAGCAAACGGCGCACGAATCCCGACGGCACGATGTCGCTGGTCGAGCATCTGCGGGAGCTGCGCACCCGGCTGCTGATCTCGCTGGCGGCCATCGTAGTCACCACGATCGTGGGCTTCCTGTGGTACGCGCATTCGTTCCTCGGTGTGGAGAGCCTCGGCGAGATCCTGCGGGGGCCGTACTGCGACCTTCCCGATTCGGCGCGGGCGTCATTGTCGCCGGACGGGGAGTGCCGGTTGCTGGCGACGGCGCCGTTCGAGCAGTTCATGCTGCGGTTGAAGGTCGGGATGACGGCCGGGGTGGTGCTGGCCTGCCCGGTCTGGCTGTATCAGCTGTGGGCGTTCATCACTCCCGGCCTGTACCCGAAGGAACGTAAGTACGCGGTCGGTTTCGTGACCTCGGGGTCGGTGCTGTTCGTGGTCGGCGCGATCCTCGCCTACTGGGTTATCGCGCATGCGCTGAGCTTCCTGCTCAGCATCGGTGACAATGTGCAGATCACCGCGCTGAGCGGTTCGCAATACTTCAGTTTCATCATTCAACTGCTGATCATCTTCGGCGTCAGCTTCGAGACGCCGCTGCTGATCATCGGCCTCAACCTGCTCGGCATTCTCACCTACGAACGGTTGAAGGCCTGGCGGCGTGGCATCATCTTCGGCCTGTTCGTGTTCGCGGCCGTTGTGACACCGCAGGATCCGTTCTCGATGCTGGCGCTGGCGCTGGCGCTGACCGTGCTGTTCGAGGTGGCGGTGCAGTTCGCGCGGATCAACGACAAACGCCGGGCCAAACGCGCCGAGCGGGAGATGGGCGCCGTCGACGACGAGCACGCCTCCCGGATCGAGGCGCCGGCCCCGGTCGACCCGGCCGCCCCGATCACCGCGGCGGACCCGGTACCCGCGCCCCGCACCGCCGGTCCGGCAGCGGACTATTCGGACACCCTCTGAGGCCGGGCCCGGAGCGTCGCGACCGGCGGATTTTATCGGCGCGACCGGTGTCGGATTCCTCCATTAGTCTCGGACACGTGACATCGAACCCGTCGCTGACCGCCGAACTGTCCCGGTTCGCCGCCGAGCTGACATTCGAGCTGGACCCGTTCCAGCGCCGAGCGTGTACCGCCCTGGAGAACGGCCACGGGGTGCTGGTCTGCGCGCCCACGGGCGCCGGGAAAACCGTGGTGGGGGAGTTCGCGGTCCATCTGGCGCTCGCCTCCGGCGGCAAATGTTTCTACACCACACCGATCAAGGCGTTGTCGAACCAGAAGTTCGCGGATCTCACCGAGCGTTACGGCCGGGGCGCGGTGGGCCTGCTCACCGGCGACCAGTCGATCAATCCGGACGCCCAGGTGGTGGTGATGACCACCGAGGTGCTGCGGAACATGATCTACGCCTCGTCGGACGCGCTGCGGGCGTTGTCGTACGTGGTGATGGACGAGGTGCACTATCTGGCGGACCGGTTCCGCGGTGCGGTATGGGAAGAGGTCATCCTGCACCTCCCGGCCGAGGTGCGGCTGGTGAGCCTGTCGGCGACCGTCTCGAATGCCGAGGAATTCGGCGCCTGGATGGAAACAGTGCGCGGGGATACCGCCGTGGTGGTGGACGAGACCCGGCCGGTGCCGCTGTGGCAGCACGTGATGGTGGGCCGCCGGATGTTCGACCTGTTCGACAGCGAATCCTCCGACCAGCGGGTGCTCGTCGATTCCGACCTGGTCCGCTACATCAAACAGCGGGAAGCGGCCGACCGGATGGAGGGCTGGGGCGGGGGCCCGCGCGGCCGCGGAGGCCCGCGGCGGTTCTTCCGCCCGCTGCCGCGGCCGGAGGTACTGGCCCGGCTCGACGAGGAAGGCCTGCTGCCCGCGATCACCTTCATCTTCAGCCGCGCGGGCTGCGACGGCGCGCTGGCGCAGTGCCTGCGGTCGGGCCTCGATCTGGGCGGCGCCGCCGACCCGGACGTGGTCGACGCGATCATCGAGAAACACACCGGCGAATTGCCGCGGACGGATCTGGAGGTACTCGGCTACTGGGAATGGCGGGAGGCGTTGCACCGGGGCCTGGCCGCCCATCATGCCGGGATGTTGCCCGCGTTCCGGCACACGGTCGAGGAACTGTTCGTCAAGGGGCTGGTTCGCGCGGTATTCGCCACCGAAACCCTGGCCCTCGGGATCAATATGCCCGCGCGCACGGTGGTGCTCGAACGGCTGGTCAAATTCAACGGCGAAACCCATGCCGAACTCACCCCGGGGGAGTACACGCAGCTCACCGGGCGCGCGGGGCGGCGCGGGATCGACGTGGAAGGGCATGCCGTGGTGCTGTGGCAGCCCGAGGTGGATACCAGCGCGGTCGCCGGCCTGGCCTCGACGCGCACCTATCCGCTGCGCAGCTCTTTCAAACCCGGCTACAACATGTCGATCAACCTGATCGACCGGCTCGGTGCCGACGAGGCCCGGTTGCTGCTGGAGCGGTCGTTCGCGCAGTTCCAGGCCGACCGGTCGGTGGTGGGCCTGGTCCGCGGGATCGAACGCAACGAAGCGCAGCTACGCAAACTCGCCGCGCAACTCGGCGGCGAGGACGGTGATTTCCTCGAGTACTTCGCCCTGCGGGAGCGGATCAAACAACACGAACGCCGGCTCACCCAGCAGACCCGCACCGATCGGCGCACGGCGGGGGTCGCGGCGCTCACCGAACTGCGGCGCGGCGATGTGGTCGCCATCGGCGCCGGGCGCCGGGCCGGTCTCGCCGTCATCCTCGAACCCGATGCCACGCCGGGTGATCCGCGGCCGCTGGTGCTCACCGAGGACAAATGGGCGGGCCGGGTCTCGGTCGCCGATTTCCCGGTACCGGCCGAACCACTGGGCCGGATGCGGCTACCGCGCCGGGTCGACCATCGCACCGCCCGCACCCGTCGCGATCTGGCCTCCGCGCTGCGCAGTACCGGAATCACCGCACCCAGCCGCGCGCGCCGCGACAAACGCGCCCGCGGGGCGGACGATCCGGAACTGGCGACCTTGCGGCGGACGCTGCGCGCGCATCCCGCGCATTCCCGCCCCGACCGGGAGCAGCTGGCCCGGGTGGGCGAACGCTACCACCGGGTGCGGCGGGAAACCGAGGCCATGCGGCAGAAGGTCGCGACCACCACGAATTCGCTGGCCCGCACGTTCGACCGGATCGTCGGGTTGCTGGCGGAACGCGGGTTCGTGCACGACGGCGAGGTCACCGCGGACGGGCGGCGGCTGGCGCGGATCTACACCGAAAGCGATCTGCTGGTGGCCGAATGCCTGCGGCAAGGACTGTGGCGCGGGCTGGGGCCGGCCGAACTGGCCGCGGTCGTCTCGATTCTGGTCTACGAATCGCGGTCGGAAGGCGGCTATCTCGGCGCCACCGGCCCCACCGCGCCGATCCGCCGGGCGGTGGCCGACACCATCGCGGAGTGGTCGAAACTGCGTAACGACGAGGCCGAGCACCGGCTGGCACCGACCCGGGAACCGGATCTCGGATTCGTCGGCGGCATCTACAAATGGGCGCGCGGTGACGCGCTGGTGGACGCGATGCTCGCGGGTGGCGATCAGGGCACGCCGCTCTCGGCGGGAGATTTCGTGCGCTGGTGCCGGCAGGTTATCGATCTGCTCGATCAGATCCACTCCACCGCAGACGACACCGAGGTCGCGGCCACCGCGGCCAAGGCTGTACGGGCTATCCGCCGCGGTGTCGTCGCGGTGGACGCGGCATGAGCGGTAGCGCAGCGTGACCACGCGGGCCCTCGCTCATGCCACGGTGGGCACAGCGTGAGACGATCGATTGTGATTTGATTTCAATCGCACGCGGGGGGCTACCGTGTGTTCGACGAATGCGAGTGGAGGCAACCAGATGAGCGGGCCGCACGGACCGAATGACGCCCCGGGGCCGGGGGAGGGACGTAACGATCCCACCCAGGTCTGGGGTGGCCAGCAGCCGCCCGGTGCGGCACCGCAGTGGGGGAGCCAGCCGCCCGCGCAGCCCGCGAACGATCCGCAGCAGACGGCGGCCACCCAGAAATGGGGTGGCGATCAGGGCGGCCAGCAGTGGCAACCGGCCGCGCCGCAGCAGCAGTGGAGCCAGCCCCAGCCGCAACCGCAGCAGCCCCAGCCGCAGCAGTGGGGTGATCAGACGCAACAGCAGTGGGGTCAGCAGCCGCCGCCGCAGCAGTGGGGGGATCCGGCCCAGCAGCAGTGGGGTGACCCGAACCAGCAGCAGCAACAGCAGCAGTGGAGCCAGCCCCAGCCGCAAGCGCAGCAGCCCCAGCCGCAGCAGTGGGGACAGCAGCCGCAGGCGCAGTCCGGTCAGTGGGGGCAGCCGTCTCAGCAGCAGTGGGGCGCGCAGGCGCAGCCGCAGCAGTCCGGCGGTGGTAAGAAGACCGGTCTGATCGTCGGACTCGCCCTCCTCGGCGTCGTGGTCGTGGCCGGTGTGGTGGTGGCGATCCTGATGCTGACCGCCAAGGACGAACTCGATCAGGCCGCGGTGCAGACCGGCGTGGCGAAGGTCCTCGAGGAGTCCTACGGGATCGAGGACGTCAAGGATGTGTCCTGCCCCGCGGGCCAGGAGGTCGCGGTGGACGCCACGTTCACCTGTGATCTCAAGGTCGGCGGCGAGGACAAGAAGGTCAATATCAAGATCACCAAGGAGGACGGGACCTACGAGGTCGGCCGTCCCAGCTGATAGGGGGCCAGTCGAACCCGGGCGGGGGGGGGCGCCCCGGGGGGGGGGGGGGTGGGGGGGGGGTTATGGGCCGAGACCCGGGGGGGGGGGA
>NZ_JARWPM010000336.1 GCF_029869215.1 Nocardia carnea | reverse complement strand
CCAACCCCCCCCGTCGTACCCCCCTGCCCCAAACCCCCCCCCCCCCCCCCCCCCCCCCCACCCGCACCCCCCAAACCCCCCGCGGGCCCCCCCGCCCACCCGGGGGGGGCCCTCGCATAGGGACCGGCGAATCAGGCGTCGACCAGTTCGCTCGCCGCGGCGACAAGCGCCTGCAGCGCCTCGGTCAGCTCGCGCTGGGTGTCGGCGTGCTCGCGCGGGTGGGTGGCGCCGAAGGTGTCACCCCAGGTGGCGAAGTGCAGATGCGCCTCGTCGACAACCTTGCCGCCGGCGATGCCGACGGACTTGACCGCATCGCCGTGCGCCCACTTGGCGGCGTTCGGGCTGATGGATCCGCTCAGGATCGCGACCGGCTTTCCGCTGATCGCACCGGCTCCGTAGGGCCGCGACAGCCAATCGACCACGTTCTTCAGCACGGCCGGCAGCGTCCCGTTATATTCCGGGGTGATCACCAGCAGCCCGTCGCTGGCGCCCACCGCGTCACGCAGCGCCTCGGCGGTGGCCGGAACCGAACCCGCAACGTCGATATCCTCGTTGTAGAACGGAATCTCGCCAATACCCTCGTAGATGGAGATGTCGACACCCTCGGGCGCGGTGGCGACCGCGGCCTCGGCGAGCTGCCGGCTGATCGAGGCGGCACGAAGGCTGCCGACGAGGACGACGATACGGGTCTGGCTCATGTTCTCTCCTGCGGTACTAGTTGTGTGATGATCGCACTGCCCAGATAAACCGGACCACGGTCCGCTACATTCCCCGGAGGCTTCTCCCCCGCCGTGAACTACGACACACCGCGCCTTGGGCCGGCGGCTGCCGACCATCCGGGCGACGAAACCCAGCCCTCCGCGCCCGCCGCCGCGGACACACCTTCCGTCGTATCGATACGGCCGCTGCACCCGATCGGCCCCCGCCTGCCGGGCACCGCGGAGCCCGCCGAACGCGCCGACGCCGCCCGCAACCGCCGCCGGCTGCTCGACGCCGCCCGCGACCTGGTCCGCGAACACGGCGTGGACGCGCTCACCATGGACGCCCTCGCCAAACGCGCGGGCGTCGGCAAGGGCACCGTATTCCGCCGTTTCGGCAACCGCACCGGCCTGATGTACGCGCTGCTCGACCATTCCGAGGCCCTGGCGCAGGAGGCCTTCATCTTCGGTCCGCCGCCGCTGGGCCCCGGAGCCCCACCGGTGGACCGGCTCATCGCCTTCGGGCGGGCCCGCCTGCTGGATATCGAAGTGGAGGGCGAACTGCACCGGGCGGCCGAGCTCGGGTCACCCGAAAGGCATTACACGAGCCAGCCGTATCGGGTGCTGAAAACCCATGTGACGATGCTGCTGCGCGAAGCCGCGATTCCCGGCGACACCGGGCTGCTCGCCGACGCGCTGCTGGCCGCGCTCGGGGCCGGGCTGGTCCTGCACCAGATCCGCACTCTCGGCTACACCCGCGAGCAGGTCGCCGACAACTGGGAAGCCCTGGTTCGCCGGGTCGCCGGACGCGCGGCGCAGTAGAGTGATCCGGCATGGGAAACCTGCGTGATCAGATCATCGCCGAACTGGGTGTCCAGCCGAGTATCGAACCCAAGGACGAGGTACGTCGCCGCGTCGATTTCCTCAAGGATTATCTGCGCGCCACCCCCGCAAAGGGTTTCGTACTCGGTATCAGCGGTGGTCAGGACAGCTCGCTCACCGGCAGGCTGTGCCAGCTGGCAGCCGAAGAGGTCCGCGCCGAAGGCGGCGAGGCACGCTTCGTCGCGGTCCGGCTGCCCTACGGGGTCCAGGCCGACGAGGCGGACGCCCGGGTGGCGATGACCTTCGTCGCGCCGGACGAATCCGTGGTCGTCAATGTCCGCCCGGGCGCGAACGCGGTGGCGGCCGAG
The DNA here is from genome assembly GCF_029869215.1 of Nocardia carnea. Lineage (GTDB taxonomy): Bacteria > Actinomycetota > Actinomycetes > Mycobacteriales > Mycobacteriaceae > Nocardia > Nocardia carnea_B. The sequence goes on along the minus strand of NZ_JARWPM010000336.1, from coordinate 9,405 downwards.
GTGGCGTCGGCGCTGAAGATCGGCAAACTACGCGATTTCGTCCGCGGCAATATCAAGGCCCGGGAGCGGATGGTGATCCAGTACGCCATCGCCGGACAGGAGAACCTGCTGGTGGTCGGCACCGATCACGCCGCCGAAGCGGTCACCGGTTTCTTCACCAAATACGGTGACGGCGGCGTGGACGTGACCCCGCTGACGGGTCTGACCAAACGCCAGGGTGCGGCACTGCTGCAGGAACTGGGCGCACCGTCCCGGCTGTGGTCGAAGGTGCCGACCGCCGACCTCGAGGACGACCGCCCCGCCCTGCCCGACGAGGAAGCGCTCGGACTGCGCTACAGCGAGATCGACGACTATCTGGAGGGCAAAGAGGTCACCGCGGAGGTCGCCGAACGGATCGAATCGGTGTTCACCGCGACCCGGCACAAGCGGACGGTCCCGGTCACCCCGCTCGACGACTGGTGGCGCTGACCCGCCCGGTCAGCACACGCGGCCGCCGGGGTCCCGGGCCACGGCGCGCAGCAGGTCGCGGACGAGCTCCACATCCGGCCCCGCCGGACCGCGGAAACGTAAGCAGCCCTTGCCCATATCCTGATCGGCCAGTCGGCTCGCGAACGCTTCGCGCACGTCGTCACGCATCAGATAGAACGACAGATAGTTGCGCTGTACCGCGAACGCGATCTCACTGGTGCCGCCGTACTGGTAGTTGGGCATCCCGTACGCCATGACCTCGGTATAGCCGGTGAGTTCGGTGCGGCACAGGTCACGCAGCACGGTCGCGTGGGTTCGCCTGTCCGCCGGGAGTTCGGCCAGATAGGTGTCGACATCGAAGGCGGCGCTCTTCACCACGGGCATACCCTAGCGCCGGCCCGCCTCCGGGATCGTGCGAACGCCGAGCCTGCCGGCCTCGACCCCGTCCAGCCGGCGCCGCAGATAACGCCGCGCCCCCTCGTTTCCGGCGGCCGCCAGCGCGGCTCGGTAGCTCTGCGCGGCTTCGGTGAGCCGTCCCGCCCGCCGGTACAGATCGGCGCGCGCGGCCGCGACCGGCTGCCCACCGGCTATTCGGCTGTCCTGCGCGAGTTCGTCCAGCGCCCGCAGGCCCGCGTCCGGACCGTCCCGAAAGCCCACGGCGATCGCGCGGTTCACCCGCACCGCCGGCGACGGCGTGTAGTCGAGCAGTTCGTCGTAGGCCGCGACAATGGCGTGCCAGTCGGTGGCCGCCCAGCTCGGCGCGACGGCATGTGCCACGGCGATCCGGGCCTGCGCCAGATACGGCCCGCCGCCCGTGGCGGCGACCAGCAGGCAGTTCAACCCGGCCCCGATCGCCGTACGATCCCAGCGGCTGCGGTCCTGCTCCGCCAGCGGGATCAGCTCGCCGTCGGCGGTCCGGCGCTGGGACCGGCGGCTGTCGGTGAGCAGCATCAGCGCGAGCAACCCGTGCGCCTCCGCCCGCACCGCACGCTCCGCGGCCGGTAACAGGGCGCACAGCAGACGCCCGACGCGCAGCGCCTCATCGCACAGTTCGTCGCGCACCGCGACGGGACCGGAGGTGGCGAAGTAGCCCTCGGTGAACATCAGATACACCACCGCGAGCACCGCCGGTGCCCGTTCCGGCAACAGATGCGCGGGCGGGACCCGCAGTGGAATCCCGGCACGGCGAATCTTGGCCTTGGCGCGGCTGATCCGCTGCGCCACCGTCGCCTCCGATTGCAGGAAGGCCCGCGCGATCTCCGCGGTCCGCAGACCGCATACCAATCGCAGGGTCAACGCCACCCTGGCCTCGGGGGCCAGCGCGGGATGGCAGCAGGTGAAGATCATCCGTAACCGGTCGTCGGGCAATTCGTTCATCTCGATCTCCGCGGACATCGGCGCCGCCGAGAACGCCTCCTGCTCCTTCCCGGCGCGGGCGGACTCCCGGCGCAGCCGGTCCAGCGCGCGGTGGCGGGCCGTCGTGGTGATCCAGGCACCCGGGTTCGCCGGAACGCCGTCACGGTCCCACGTGCGCAACGCGATCGCGAACGCCTCCTGCGCCGCATCCTCGGCCAGGTCGATATCCCCGGTGAACCGGGCGATGGTGGCCACGGCGCGGCCGAACTCGGCGCGATACACGCCGTCGAGATCGACCGCCCGCACACCGCTCATGCCGGGAGATCAACGACTTTCCGGATTTCGGTGCCGCCCCCGGGGCCGATCGGGATCTGCGCGGCGATCTCCGTCGCGGCGCGGCGATCCGGGGCGGTGAACAAGTAGAGGCCGCCGACCACCTCTGCAGTCTCGGTGAAAGGTCCGTCGGTGAGCAGCGGCGCTCCGCCGGATCCGCGTACGGTGGTCGCGGTCGTGGGCGGTTGCAGGGCGCCGCCACCGCGCAGCACCGGCCCGGCCTGTGCACCGAACCGCTCGTGCTCGGCGACGGCGGCATCCCACTCCGGGGTGCCGGGCGTAAGCGCCGAATCCGCCCGCTCCCACAGCAGCGCCATCCACCAATCCGGACCGGGCTCGTCGTGTGGCTGCCACTGGACCAGCGGACGCAATTCGACCGATCCCGTCGCCACTGCCGGTAGTTGCCGGGCCAGCTCGATCGCCGCGTCCAGATCGGGCACGTCGAACACATAGAACCCGCCGACGACCTCGGCGCCCTCGGCGAACGGGCCGTCGGTGACCAGCGTGTCCGCACCGTCGCGGCGCACGGTGACGGCGGCCTCCGACGGATACAGCGCGGCGCCACCGGCGATGACCTCGGCGACCCGGGCGTCGAATGCCGCGTACTGTTCGACCTCCGCGTCGAATTCCGCCGACCCCGGCCGCGCCGCGGGTTCGGCCTCTTTGCCGGCCAGCAATGCCAGGTAGTACATAACGTCATCCTTCCGCGTACCGGAGGGGTCCGATACCCCTCTCACCGAAACGACGATCGGGGATACGTTTCCTCGACAGGGCCGCAGAAATTCCGGCCCGGAAAATCTCGGCGCGCGGCGGGAAGCCCGTGCAGGACCCACACCACGAACTCGGACACGGTGAACCGCCTGGCGGCGCACTCGGTCCCGCGGAGGGAGCGGCTCGGGATCCGGCCGGGCGATCAGCCGCCGGCGAAGGGCGGCAGGACGTCGACGCGGGGGGCGAGGGCGGCGGTGGGGTCGCGGGTCAGTTCGTCGCCCACCAGGTAGGCGCAGACGGCGAGCATCTTGTCCAGGTCGGGACCGTAGGCGGCGGCCAGGTGAGTGCGCAGGTCGGCAACGGTGGCGCCGGGCGGTAGGTCCAGGGTTTCGGCATCCTTACCGACCGCGTCGGCGATGGCGGCGAAATAGCGGACCTCAACCACCTATTGCTCCCATCGTGCGTTCCGGCGGGACGAAACCGGCGGCATCGATACCGTGTCCCGCCCATTTCTGCCACATCGCGCCGCGCCACAGCTGGGCGAGCTCCTCGTCGCTCGCGCCCGCGCGCAGCACACCGCGCAGATCGAATTCCTGATCACTGAACAGGCAGGACCGGAGCATACCGTCGGCGGTGAGGCGGGTGCGGTCGCAGGTGTCGCAGAACTTCCGGGTGACCGAGGCGATGATGCCGACCGTGGCGGGGCCGCCGTCCACCAGCCACGTCTCGGCGGGGGCGGACGGATCCTCGCGGCCGGCCGCGGTGAGCCGGTAGCGGGTACCGAGTACGTCGAGCAGTTCCGCGGCGGTCACCATATTCGCCCGGGCCCATTCGTGGTCGGCGTCGAGCGGCATTTCCTCGATGAACCGCAGTTCGCAACCCTCGTCGAGGCACCAGCGGAGTAGGTCGGGGGCGCCGTCGAGGGTTTCCCGCATCAATACCGCGTTCACCTTCACCGGTGCCAGACCGGCCGCACCGGCGGCCCGGATACCCGACAGCGCGGATTCCAGCCGGTCGCGGCGGGTGAGCCGGGCGAAACCGGCGCGGTCCACGGTGTCGAGGGAAATATTGACCCGGCTCAGCCCGGCCGCCGCCAAACCGGCGGCGCGGTGCCGCAGCCCGATCCCGTTCGAGGTCATCGCCAGCGGAATCTCCGGGACCGCGGTATGACAGCCGGCCACGATCTCTTCCAGATCGCGCCGCATCAACGGCTCCCCGCCGGTGAACCGGACCTCGCGAATACCCAGCTCACGCACCGCGAGGGTGACCAGCCGGACGATCTCGGCGGCGGTGAGCAGGTCCTGCGCCGGGATCGCGGGCAGCCCTTCCTCGGGCATACAGTAGGTACAGCGCAGGGAGCATTTCTCGGTAATGGAAACCCGCAGGTCGCGCGCGGTGCGGCCGAAGCGGTCCACGAGCAGCGGCGTCTCCGGACGCCCGGCCATCGAGGGGCGCCCGGACCGCACAGTGGGTATCCCCATATCGACCAGCGTCACACCCCCATTATGGCCGCCGAGCCGCCACGCGTAACCCTCCCGCACCGGATCACCACATAACGCCCGGCCCGGCGATCGCGCGGGCGTGGCGGGCGGCCGCGGACGACGGGCGATACGGCGACGCCCGCCCGGCCGCCGCCATTAGTCTGAGCGCATGATCTCTCGGCCCGCCAGTCCCCCGGTCCGGTCGGCGGACGACTACCGCGACACCATCGAACAACTGTTGCGTCCGCTGGCCGCCCGGCCCGTCGACACCGTGCCGGTGGCCGACGCGCTCGGTCGCCAGCTCGCGGCGGATACGTATGCGCCGATCGACCTGCCGGTATTCCGGAATTCGGCGATGGACGGGTACGCGGTGCGGGCCCAGGATGTGGCCGTCACGCCGGTCGCGCTCCCGCTGGCCGGGGTGGTCGCGGCCGGTGATCCGGGTCTGCACCCGCTCGCCCCCGGTACGGCGCGCAAGGTGATGACCGGTGCGCCGCTACCCGCCGGTGCGGATTGTGTTGTGCCGGTGGAGGATACGGCCGCCGAGGGCGATACCGTCCGGATCGGCCGCGGGCGGGCGGCCGGGGAATTCGTCCGGGAACCGGGTAGCGATGTGCGGGCCGGTGCCGAACTGGTGGCCGCCGGGACGATGCTGGCGCCGCGGCATATCGCGGCGTGCGCCGCCGCCGGGATCGCGCGGCTCCCGGTGTTCGGTCCCGTACGGGCCGTCGTCATCAGCACCGGCGACGAACTGGTCGCGCCGGGTACCGCGCTACGCCCCGGGCAGATCTACAACTCGAACGGGATCGCGCTGGCCGCCGCGCTCACCGCCAACGGGGTCTCGGTATCCGCGGTGGAGCACAGCGGTGACGACCCCGCGCACTTCCGCCGGTTGCTGGGCGCCGCGACCGCCGCCGCGGATCTGGTGATCACCACCGGTGGTGTGTCCAAGGGCGATTTCGAGGTCGTACGGGAGGTGCTGATCCCGCTGGGCGGCGATTTCGGTCCGGTGGCGATGCAACCGGGCGGACCGCAGGGGCTGACCGTGGTGGACGGTGTGCCGGTGCTCAGTTTCCCGGGTAACCCGGTGAGCGCGGTGGTGTCGTTCGAGGTGCTGGCCCGGCCGATCCTGCGCCGGCTGACGGGTTTGGGGCCGGTACCGGAATACGACCTTCCGCTGCTCGGTGCCGTCCGGCGGTCGCCGGAGGGGCGGCGGCAGTTCCTGCGCGGCAAACTGGTGTGGAAGGGTTCGCGGCCACGCGCGGTGGAGGTGGTGTCCGGGCCCGGATCGCATCTGGTCGCGAGTATGGCGGCGGCCGATGTGCTGATCGATATCCCGGCGGAGGTTACCGAACTGCCCGCCGGGGCAACTGTGCGAGTGTGGACGTTATGAGCGATTTGTCGCATGTGGATTCCGAGGGCCGGGCCCGGATGGTGGACGTGAGCGCCAAACCCGACACCACCCGGATCGCCGTGGCGGGCGGGGAACTGCAGACCACCCCGGAAGTGGTCGCGCTGGTGCGGGCCGACACCATGCCCAAAGCCGATGTGCTGACCACCGCCCGGCTGGCGGGGATCGCGGCGGCCAAGAAGACCTCGGAACTGATTCCGCTGTGCCATCAGCTCGCGCTCTCCTCGGTGAAGGTGGAGTTCGGTTTCACCGATTCCGCGATCACGATCGAGGCGGCGGCGAAAACCACCGGCCCGACCGGAGTGGAGATGGAGGCGCTGACCGCGGTGGCGGTCGCCGGACTCACCCTGCACGACATGGTGAAAGCGGTGGACCCGGCCGCGGTGCTCAACGGTGTCCGGCTGCTCACCAAGGAGGGCGGTAAACGCGGCGTCTGGACCCGTCCCGATGCCCCCGCGGAACCCACGGACCAGGCCGCCACTCCCCCGGCCCGCACCGCGCCAGGCGCATCCCTGCCCCCGCGGACGCCCGCCACCGGCACCCCGGCGAACGCCGCCGGCACCGGCGAACACCCTCGGCCGCACCCACCCGGCGGCGACACCCGCACGCCCACGGCCGATGCCCCGGCACCCGCTGACGCCGCCTCCGCACCCGGAGGTCATGCCGGCGACAACGGCCGACCGCAGGCAACCGGCGCCGGTTCCGAGGCACCCGGTTACACCGGCGCAGCGGGACAGCATGCATCCGGCACCGAGGCGCGCGGCACCGCCACCGTGGTGGTGGCGTCCACGGGGGCGGCGGCGGGGACTCGTACCGATACCACCGGACCGCAGCTGGTGGCGTGGCTGCGGGGACTCGGCTACACGACGCGTGGCCCGCTCGTCTACGCGGACGCCGATATCGCCGAAGGGCTGGCCGAGGTCTTGCGCGCCGCACCCGATCTGGTGGTCACCACCGGCGGAACCGGCGCCGCACCGACCGACCACACCCCCGAGGCGACCGCGGCGCTGCTGGACCGGGAACTGCCCGGAGTGGCCGAGGCGATCCGGCAACGCGGTACCGCGAAGTTTCCGCTCGCGGCACTCAGCCGCGGCGTGGCGGGGCTGGCCGGACGGTCGGTGGTGGTGAATCTGCCCGGCTCACCGGGTGGCGTGAAAGACGGTATCGCGGTGCTGGAACCGCTGCTGGCGCATCTGCTCGCGCAGGTGGCCGGCGGCGGGTCGCACGAGAGCGGCTTTGTGGCACCGCGTGCCGAGAGGGGAAACGAGAGCGCTCATGCCTGAAGAATCTGCACAGCCACCGGATGCGGCCGGCGGGGTCCGCCTGGCCGAGATCAGTGACAGCCCTTTGGATCCCACCGTCGTGGACGCCGCGGTGCGCGGGCCGAGTCACGGCGCGGTCGTCGTATTCACCGGTGTGGTCCGCGATCACGACGGGGGGCAGGCGGTATCGGCCCTGGAATATTCGGCGCATCCGCAAGCGACCCGGTTCCTGCGCGAATGCTGTGCCGCGGTAGCGGAATCGACAGGTCTGCCGGTCGCGGCGGTGCACCGGGTCGGAGATCTGCGGGTGGGTGATCTGGCGATCGTCACCGCGGTGGCGGCGCCGCATCGCGCCGAGGCGTTCGCGGCGTGCTCGACGCTGGTCGACCGCATCAAGCACGAGGTGCCGATCTGGAAACGGCAGATGTTCGCCGACGGGCTGTCCGAATGGGTGAACGCCTGCGGTTGATCGCCGCCCGGCCGGTGCCACCGGCCGGTTCGGCCTACATTCCCTCGGTGACCGTACTCGACGCCGTAACCTCCTCGGGAACATAACGCCAGACTCCCAGCAGATCCTGCTCGGTCAGCGGCTCCGGTCCGGCGTGCACGGTCTCGCCCAGGCGATCGAGTACCGCGCGGGTGTCCAGGCCCGTGCCGATCAGTACCAGTTCGGTGCGCGGTGCCCGCCCGCCGCGCACCGGTTCGAAGGTGATCGCGCGTCCCACCAGATGCACCACGAAACGGTCTGCCCCCGGCACCGCGAAGGTCGCGAAACCCTTGGCGCGGAACAGCCCCGGCGGCGGGTCCTCCAGGAACTCGACCAGGCGGCGCGGATGCACCGGCGTGCCGCTGCTGAACACCGTGCTGGTGTATTCGTCGTGTAGGTGCCGGTGGCCGTCCCCGTCGTGGTGGTGGTCGTGATCGAAGAGCAATTCGTCGAGACTCAGCTGCTCACCGGGCCGCGGGGCGGCCGGGTCGCGGGGGTCGAACAGCAGGCCGGGGTCGATCCGGCCGCGGGTGGTCGCGTATACGGGCGCCCCCTCGGTGATCGTCGCGATTTCCGCGCGCAGCCGGTCCAGTTCCCCGGGGGCGAGGCGGTCGACCTTGTTGAGCACCACCAGGTCCGCCAGGCGCAGATGGCTCGCCAGCTCCGGATGCCGCTCCCGGGTGGCGGAGAACTCGGCGGCGTCGACCACTTCGAGCAGACCGCCGTAGCGGATGCGGGGGTTCTCGCTACCCACCACCATCCGCACGAGGTTGCGCGGTTCGGCCAGGCCGCTGGCCTCCACCACGATCACATCGATACCGGCCCGCGGATCGGTGAGCCGGGTGAACAGGTCGTCGAGTTCGGTGACGTCCACCGCGCAGCACACGCAGCCGCTGCCCACCGACACCATCGCGTCGACCTGCCCGGCCACCAGCATGGCGTCGATATTGACGGCGCCGAAATCGTTGACCACCACGCCGATCCGGGTGCCGCGATGGTTGTGCAGCAGATCGTTGAGCAGCGTGGTCTTCCCGGCGCCCAGGAAGCCGGCCACGATCACCACGGGTATGCGCTCAGCCACGCGACCACCCTACTGAGTGCCACGCACCGGATCCGCCCGGGGCATTCGGAAAGAATTGGTTTCGTTTCAAATTCCGTCGTCGGCGCATATCCCGTTCACCGGTTCGATTTTCGTGGAAATCGCGGAAAACTCGCGATTCCGCGGAAATAGGGATGACGATTCTGGTAAATCATGCCGGGAGATCGCGGGGAATCTCGTATGCACAACAGTTGAAACAGAATTATCGAGGAGTATCGAATGCGTGCAGGCACGTTGCTGGCCGCCACCGCGCTGCTGTCGGCGGCGACCGTGCTGGGCAGCGGTAGCGCGGCGGCGGAACCCGCCGATTTCATACCGGACGACGGCGTCTACCGGGTCGGCGTGGATATGCGGCCCGGCACCTGGGAATCACCCGGCCCCGTCGATCCGGCCAAGGGCTGCGATTGGCGGCGCCTGTGGCGGATCGAAGGCGACAACACGAATATGCAGTACATCATCGAGAACAACTACACCAGGCTCGGCCCGATCCGGGTGACCGTGAAACCGACCGACGCCGGCTTCCTCACCAGCAATTGCGGCCCCTGGCGGATGGTGCCGCCGGCACCCACCGGCTCGGCCGGTTTCTGAACCCCGCGCGGCCCGGCCCCCCAGCGCCGGGGCCGGGGCCCCCGGGCCCGGCCCCGCGCACGGGGGGGGGCGGCGGGGGTAAAAAACCCACGGTTTCCCGGCCCCCCCCCCCGGCCGGGCGCCCCCCCCCCCCCCCGAAACCGCCGATCAGCAGCGCCCGCGCGATAACGCGGTAGGCGATACCCCCGACGACGCCGACGCCCTCGAAG
>NZ_JARWPM010000335.1 GCF_029869215.1 Nocardia carnea | reverse complement strand
GCCGGCCGCGCCGCGGGTCCAACCCCGGGGGGGGGGCCTGCGAATACGGTGCGGCTAGCGGGATTTGCGACGGTTCGCGCCACCACGGCTGCGGAGTTGCACATGCGACTCCGTCAGCACGTTGTGGATGAATCCGTAGGAGCGCCCGGTCGCCCGTGCCAGCGACCTGATGCTCGCCCCTGCTTCGTATTGCTTCTTCAACTGGGACTGCAGGCGGTCGCGTGACTTTCCCGTGACGCGGGTGCCCTTGCCCAATGTGCTCTTGCTCTGTACCGGCCTGTCGCCCATGGCTTCCTCCGAGTCGCCGAGCAGCGTCACTCTCAGGCTAAGCATTCAGCGGGCATCCGGCAATGAGTTCTTGTGATGAAAATCACGCAAGCTGAATCAATTCCAGATACTCGGCCGACCAATGGTCCTCGGTGCCGTCCGGGAGCAGGATCACCCGCTCCGGATTCAGCGCTTCGGCGGCACCCGGATCGTGAGTGACCAGCACGACCGCACCGGCATAAGTGCGCAGGGCGTCGAGGACCTGTTCCCGGGAGATGGGATCGAGGTTGTTGGTCGGTTCGTCGAGCAGCAGCACATTGGCGGCCGAGGAGACCAACCCCGCGAGCGCCAGCCGGGTCTTCTCACCGCCGGACAGTGTCCCGGCCGGCTGGTCCAGCTGCGGGCCGGTGAACATGAATGCGCCGAGCAGACCGCGCAGATCCTGTTCCCCGGCGTCCGGGGCGGCGTGCCGGATGTTCTCCCACACGGTGGCCGAATCGTCGAGGGTGTCGTGTTCCTGCGCGAAATAGCCGACCTTCAGCCCGTGACCGGGCACCAGCGCACCGGCGGTCGGCTCCTCCGCGCCGGCGAGCAACCGCAGCAGGGTGGTCTTGCCGGCACCGTTGAGGCCCAGGACCACCACCCGGCTACCGCGGTCGATCGCCAGGTCCACGCCGGTGAAGATCTCCAGCGAGCCGTAGACCTTGGTGAGGTTCTCCGCCATCAACGGGGTCTTACCGCAGGCGGCCGGTTCGGGGAATTTGATCCGCGCGACCTTGTCGGCCACCCGCACCTCGTCCAGCTCCGCCATCAGCCGGTCGGCGCGCTTGGCCATATTCTGGGCGGCAACGGCTTTCGTGGCCTTGGCGCCGAGCTTGGCGGCCTGGGCCCGCAGCGCCGAGGCCTTCTTCTCCGCGTTGGCCCGCTCCCGGCGGCGGCGCTGTTCGTCGGTGGCCCGGGCATCGAGGTATTTCGTCCAGCCCATGTTGTAGACATCGGCCTCGCCGCGCACCGCATCGAGGAACCAGACCTTGTTCACCACATCGGCGAGCAGGTCGACATCGTGACTGATGACGACGAGGCCGCCGTCGTGGTTCTGCAGGAACCCGCGCAGCCAGGTGATCGAATCCGCGTCGAGGTGGTTGGTGGGCTCGTCGAGCAGCAGGGTGGTATCGGAGCGGCCGCCGCTGCCGTCGGAGGCCGCGAACAGGATGCGCGCCAGTTCGATTCGGCGCCGCTGACCACCGGACAGCGTACGCAGCGCTTGATCCAGCACCCGGTCCGGCAGGCCCAGGCTGTGGCAGATCCGCGCGGCCTCGCTTTCGGCGACGTAGCCGCCCAGCGCCGAGAACCGGTCCTCGAGCCGGCCGTATTTACGGACCGCGCGTTCGCGTTCGGTTTCGTCGGCCAGTTCGGCCATGAGCGCCTGCTGTTTCTCCATATCCCGGATCAGCGCGTCCAGGCCGCGGGCGGACAGCACGCGGTCACGGGCGAGCACGTCCAGGTTGCCTTCCCGGGGATCCTGCGGCAGGTAACCGATATCGGTGGACCGGGTGATCGTGCCCGCGTACGGTTCGCCCTCGCCGGCGAGGATGCGCAGGGTGGTGGTTTTCCCGGCGCCGTTACGGCCGACCAGGCCGATCCGGTCACCGGCCTGTACCCGCAGCGCCGGGCCCGGCGCGGTCAGCAGGGTACGGACGCCGGCCCGGACCTCGAGGTCGGTCGCGGTGATCACAGATATCTCCTCGGCAACGGGTTCGCAGGGTATGGTCCGGCGGGGTTCGGCAGCGGGAATCTCCACCCATGATCGGCCGGATCCGGACACGGAACCACCGATTTTACCCGCAGCCCGCGACCACCCGCCCGCGGCGGCCGACCGGAGCCCGCGCCCGGGGCCGGGGGGGGGCGCGCGGTGTGGGCGCTGCTGGGGGCCAACGAGTCCGCCGCCGCCCGCCGGCTGGTGGAGCGCGGCCGGCCCGTGCTGGGCGTCACCCCCGACACCGTCCGGTCCACCCCCCCCCGCCCCACGCGCCGCGGCCAAAACCCCCCCCACC
>NZ_JARWPM010000334.1 GCF_029869215.1 Nocardia carnea | reverse complement strand
CCCAACGCAACCACGGCGGTGCCGAGTCTTACGAGGGTCCCGCGGGGTGTACGTAACCCCGGAACCGAACGTAACCACGGTGGTGCCGAGTCTTACGAGGCCCTGAGTGGTTTTGGCCCCTGCCCCCGGCGGGGGCGGGGGCGGCGGGGACGCCCCCGCCCCCCGCGCGGCGGCCCGGCACCCCCCGCACGCCCCGCTCGGGGCTTTATTTTTGGGCCCCCCCCCCGGCGCCACGGGTTTTGGCCCCCCTTGGTCCCGGCTGTCAGCGCTCGACACTCGCGGCTGCGGCGCATCGCATCGAGCGCTGACAGCCGGGACGGGCCAAAACCACTCAGGGCCTCGTAAGACTCGGCACCACCGTGGTTACGTTCGGTTCCGGGGTTACGTACACCCCGCGGGACCCTCGTAAGACTCGGCACCGCCGTGGTTGCGTTGGGTTTCGGGGTTGTGTGAACCCCACGGCCTCGTAAGACTCGGCACCGCCCTGGTTACGTTCGCGCCCCAGCGGGGCGGGACCGGCGACACAGTACCCTCGGTATCAGGCGCGTGGAGACCTGGTCGCGCCGAGGAGGAGATCGTCATGACCGGTGGCGCACCCCTGGGCGCTTCGTTCGACCCCGATCGTATTTCCGGCCTGCGGCCTCCGGCCTCCAGGGGCCCGTCCGGTCCGGGCGCGCCCACCGGCCGGCCGCGGTTCGCCGCGAACCGGCGCAACTGGGTACGCGCCGGAGTGCTGATGGCCGCGTTCGTCGCCGTGCTCTACCTGATCGAGTCGGTGGACTCGGTCGTCGACTACTGCCTCGACTGCGCCGGGATCCAGCCGCGTGCCGTGGGCGGACTCGACGGCATCGCGTTCGCTCCGCTGCTGCACGGCAGCTGGGACCATCTGATCGGCAACACCGTGCCGGTGCTCATCCTGGGTTTCCTGACCCTGGCCACCGGTATCCGGCGCGGGCTGGCCGCCACCGCGATCGTCTGGATCGTCGCCGGCCTGGGCACCTGGCTCACCGGCGGCCCGAACACGGTGCATATCGGCGCGTCCTCGCTGGTGTTCGGCTGGCTCACCTATCTCATCTGCCGCGGCTGGTTCGCCCGGCAGCTCGGCCAGATCGTGCTCGGCCTGGTGGTGCTGGTGTTCTACGGTTCGCTGCTGTGGGGCGTTCTCCCAGGTCAAGACGGAATCTCCTGGCAGGGCCACCTTTTCGGCGCGATGGGTGGACTGTTGGCCGGCTGGGTACTCTCCAGTGATGAACGTCGACACCGCCGGCAACTGCGCACCGGGGCGCCCGTCCCGCCCCGGTGACCGTGGGTGCGGCCAGTATTTTCGGGGGATGCGGTCTTGAATCGGGAAACATCGTGGCAGCATGGGAGCATGCGCCTCACGGTCCTCGGGTGCTCGGGCAGTGTGTCCGGCCCGGATTCCCCAGCGTCGGGTTATCTGCTCACCGGTCCGGATATGTCGCCGGTGGTCATCGATTTCGGTCCGGGGATCCTCGGCGCGCTGCAGCGATACGCCGATCCCGGCGAGGTCGACATCTTCCTCACCCATCTGCACGCCGATCACTGCCTGGATCTGCCCGGCCTGCTGGTCTGGCGGCGATACCATCCGAGCCCGCCCACCGGGCAGGCCGTCGTCCGCGGTCCCTCGGACGCGCCGGTGCGGATCGGTAACGCCTCCGCCGAGGTGGGCGGTGAATGCGACGACTGGTCCGATGTGATCGACTTCCGTCCCTGGGCCGAGGGCGAGCCCGTGGCGTTCGGTCCGGGCCACACCATCACGGCACGCCGGATGTTCCACCCGCCGGAGTCCTACGGCCTGCGGATCGTCACCGCGGCCGGGCGCACCTTCGTCTACACCGGCGACACCGCTGTCTGCCCGGCCGTGCAGGAACTGGCCGAGGGCGCCGACGTACTCATGGCCGAGGCCTCCTGGACCCACGATCCCGCGAATCGCCCCGAGGGCATCCACCTTTCGGGTACCGAGGCCGGCCGGATCGCGGCGACGGCGGGAGTCAAGGAACTGCTGCTCACCCATATCCCGCCGTGGACATCGCGCGAAGATGTCATCGCCGAGGCGAAGGCCGAATTCACCGGCCCCGTGCATGCGGTGGCCCCCGGCGAAACGTTCGAGCTGTAATTTTTTGCGGCGCCTGCGGCGCCGCGGGGGGTTGGTGCCCAGGGGTGGGGCGCCGGGGGGGGGGGGGGGGGGG
>NZ_JARWPM010000333.1 GCF_029869215.1 Nocardia carnea | reverse complement strand
CCCCCCCCCCCCCCCCCCCCCCCCCCCCCCCCCCCCCCCCCCCCCCCCCCCCCCCCCCCCCCCCCCCGCCCCCCCCCCCCCCCCCCCCCCCCCCCCCCCCCGCCGCGGCTCCCGGGCGCGGTGAGCGCCTATTCGCCGATGGAGAATCCCGCCTCGACATCGGCGCTGGAGTACGACTTGAACGCGATATGCGTAACGGTGCGCTGCACCCCGGGCACCTTGTCGATCCGCCCGGTGACCACGTCGGCGACCTGTTCGTGGTCGCGCACCCGAACCAGCGCGATCAGGTCGACATCGCCCGCACACGAATACACCTCGGTGACACCCTCGGTATCGGCCACGGCCTGCGCGGTCTCCGGAATACGCCCGTTGTCGGCCTGGATCAGAACGATCGCGGTAATCATGGGAACAGCCTAGGCACCCCGGACTCCCGCGTGGTGCGGCAGCGCCGCCCGGCGCAGTCGGGAAGCCGGCGCGCCCGGCCGGCTAGCCCCTTTCGTCGTCGTAGGACTGCGCGCCCCGTGCCGCGTCCGCGGCGGCGTCGGCGGTATCGGCCCAGGCGACCCAGCGGCCGGCGCCGTGTGCGGGTTCGGCATAGCCCTCGGTGGTGCGCACGATCCGGACGCCCGGGCGGGCCAGCCAGCGCGCGATCACCCCGGTCTCTTCGGGTGGTGCGCCCCGCAGCGGCGGGGGCTGGGGTCCCGAATCCAGGGCGAGTTCCGCGGGCCCGGCCGGCCCACCGGCGGGTTGCACGGTCTGCGCGGCGGCCACGATCCGTTCGACAACCGGCATGGGCGGTACTCTTCGCGCCGCGGTCCCCGCGCCGGCGAGGCGGCCGTAGCGGATCACCGCGAATTCCCAGCCGCCCGCGCCGTCCGGGTGGGCGGCGATCAGTTCCGGCAGCCGGGCCAGGGCGGCCAGCCGCTGGGTGCGGTGCAGGGCGCGGATCACGGCGGCGGCCCGGTCGCGTAGCCGAGCCGCCGATTCGTACTGTTCGGAGCTCGCGTATTTCTCGATCCGGGCCAGCATGAGCCGGATCGCCGCGTCGCCGGTACCGGTGAACAGCGCGCGGGCGGCCGCGGGCGCCACCGCGTAGGCGGTTGCCCCGACGGGGTTCTCGGTGGCGGCAGGGCAACCACCGACCGCTTCCGGCCGGCAGGTGTGGACCGCGGTGCGCGGCAACCGGGTGGTGCAGGTGCGCAGCCCGCAGTATTCGGCGAGGGTGGCGGCGATATCCGCGGCGGCGGCCCGGGTATGGAACGGGCCGACCGCCGGACCGGCCGGTTCGCGGACCAGCGTCAGCCGGGGAAACGCCTCCGCGGTGAGGGTGATCCACCAGACCCGTTTCGGGAACTTCGAACGCCGGTTGTAGGGCGGCGCGTGCGCGGCCAGCAGACGCAGTTCCCGGACCCCGGCCTCGAGCCCGTGCGCGCATTCCACATGATCGACCCGGGTGGCCAGCCGGACCATCTCCCGGATCCGGCCGCGGGTCTCCGATCCGGTGAAGTAACTGCGCACGCGGCGTCGCAGATTCACCGCGGTGCCTATATAGAGGACTTCGTCCGACGGGCCGCGGAACAGGTACACGCCGGGCGCGGCGGGCAGATCGACCGCCAACGCGCGTTTGGCACGCTGGCCGGCCGTCACCTCGGGCAGATAGTCGATCAGTTCGGTGAGGCTGTGCACGCCCTGATTGCCGACGCGGCCGATGAGCGCGTGCAGCACGTCCACCGTGGCGCGCGCATCGTCGAGCGCGCGATGGTTGGGCGTGGTGCTCGCGCCCAGCAGTTGCGCCAGGACACCGAGCCGTGCCGAGGGGGCCTCGTCCTTGCCGAGGACCCGCCGGGCGAGCCGCACCGTGCACACCACCTGCGGTCGCGGCCACGGGGTTTCGCAGCGGGCCGCCGCGGCCTTCAGGAATCCGATATCGAACCGGGCGTTGTGCGCGACCAGCACCGCCCCGGCCGCGAACTCCAGGAACCCCGGTAGTACGGCCTCGATGGGCGGCGCGACACGCACCATCGCCGTGGTGATGCCGGTGATCTGGACGACCGCGGGCGGGATGGACCGGCCGGGATCGACCAGGGTGGCGAATTCGCCGAGTACCTCGCCGCCGCGCACCTTGACCGCGCCGATCTCGGTGATCGCGTCCTCGGTGGGGCTGGTGCCGGTGGTTTCGAGATCGACGACCACGAAAGTGGTGTCGTAGAGCGGGGTGTCGAGCTGGTCGAACGCAAGCTGCTGGGCGCTCAGCGGCACGGGTTCGGGCACGGCGGCAGCGTACGGGCGGGGTCCGACAGATTCGCGATATCGGACCGTGATGAGCCGGGCCCGGCGCGACCGGAACCCCTCCATGTTCCCCCGCCCGCAGCCGATGACCACATGTATGTGCGCCAGCTCACATACGATGTGTATTTGCTATGCAATTGCCAAGATTTTCCTGAAATAGTCGGCCAACCCAAAACCGGTCCGGCCGAACCGGGCAAGTGGCCGAGCATGCCTCGAGCGCGCCAAAGTCACCGCCGCGACATCCGCCCGCTCGAGCAGCGGAAATCGGGCGGCAGAACGGGCGAGTTCCGGTGTAACGCCGGAAAATATGCGTCCCTGGCATACCCGGAGGTAACCCTGGCGCAACCGCATCAGCGAGTGTGATTCAGCTCGCACAATTTGCTACCGAAAAGCTGGGCGATTCACGCTTATCGGAGTCTCAGGCTTTACAAATGGCCGTGATCTGTTCGTAATCTTTTCGAGACCTCGCGGAGTTCGGCACACCACTGGCGGTGGGCCGGGCGGGGAGATCGGAAGGACCGCATCATGGCGTTCAACACCGTCAAGCGACAGGCGCGGCGGGCTGCCGCAACCGGAGCCGTCGGCGCTGCCACCCTGGGCGCGTTCCTGCTGCCCGCCGCCCCGGCGGCCGCCCAGCCGGTGACCATCCACGGCGTGGGGACCTTCGAGGTGCCCAACGAGATCCCGATCCCGGCGGGCATCCCCGGCATCGAGGCACCCAACTCCCCCGCCGCCCCGCCGCCCTTCGTGACACCCACGAAGACCGCCGGCGATCTGGCGCTCGACGCGGCGCTGTCCAAGGTCGGCGCCCCGTACGTCTACGGCGCCGCCGGCCCCGATGCCTTCGACTGCTCGGGCCTGGTGCAGTGGTCGTACAGACAGGCCGGGCTGGAGCTACCGCGCACCAGCGGCGCGCAGCTGGCGTCCGGCACCCCGGTATCGCTGGGCGAACTGCGCCCCGGCGATGTCGTCTCGTTCTACGGCGGCGGGCATTCGGGCCTGTACGCCGGCGACGGCAATGTCGTGCACGCGGCGACCTCCGGCACCCCGGTGCAGGTGGCGCCCATCTCGTCGATGCCGTTCGCGGGAGCGCGCCGCTACTGAGCCGGCGCCGGCCCCGTGGCGTCCGGTCCGGCACGAGCGAGTCATCCGACGACGTGACCGTAACGTGTCGTACTGGACAGTCCACGGGGCCGTCCGTAATCTAATCGAGACCTTCACCGGGTTCATCGCACGAGAGCGTCACAAGGAGAGCGGGGCACGGCAGGCCGTGGCAGTACATCATCGGAGTCACCGCATCCCCGGGCCGGACCGCCGGCCTGCCCGCACCGCCCTCGCGGCCGGACTCCTGGCAGCGGCCCTCTACGGCGGTGGCCCGGCCGGTGCCGATCCTGTCCCGGCGCCCGCGCCGGCCTCGGCGAGTGAAGCCGTCCAGCAGATGATCGATCTGTCCCGGCAGGCCGAACAGCTCAACCAGCAGGCGCTCACCGCACAGGCCGATCTCGACGCGAAACTGGCGCTCCAGCGCGATGCCGACGCCAAGGTCGCCGCGGCCACCGCCGCCGTCGACGCGGCCCGCAACGAGGTGGCCAAGTACCGGCCGATGATCGACCGCACCGCCATCGCCGCCTATCAGGGCGCGCGCACCAACCGGTTGTTCTCGGTGCTGGTCAGCGATTCCCCCCAGCAGCTGCTGGATCAGATGTCGACCCTGGACGTGGTCGCTACCCAGACCTCCGACCAGCTCAAACAGTACAAACGCGCCACCGACGCGGCGACCGCCGCGCAAACGGCCGCCCGTAACGCCGCCGACGCCGCCCGCATCGCCGCGGACCAGGCGAACGCCGTCCGGGCCGATGTGGGCCGTAAGCAGACCGATCTGCAGAATGCCGTCGCCCGGGTCATCGAGGTCTGGGGCACCCTGTCCACCGCGGACCGTACGGCCCTCGCCGGCTCCCCGTTCCCGCCCGGATTCGACCGCGACAGTCTGTTGCGGGATCTGGTGCCCGGCAGCGGTACCAGCGCGCTCGCCGCCGGACTCACCCGCGTGGGCGACCCCTACGTCTGGGGGGCCACCGGACCCGACCAGTTCGACTGCTCCGGGCTGGTGCAGTGGGCGTTCGCCCAGGTCGGCAAGCAGGTACCGCGCACCAGTTCGGCGCAGGCCGCCTACGGCACCCCGGTCGACCGGGCCGAGCTGCAACCCGGCGATGTCGTCTTCTTCTACGACGACATCTCCCATGTGGGTATCTATGCCGGTAACGGTCTCATGCTGCACGCTTCCACCTTCGGCGTCCCGGTGGCGGTCGCGCCGATGGACTCCACGCCCTACCATTCGGCCCGCCGCTACTGAGCCCCGGAGCGCCGCGGCGCCGCGATCGGCAATAGTGTGAGTCGTATGGCTCGAACTCTGCTGGTTACCAATGATTTCCCGCCGCGTCCGGGAGGTATCCAGTCGTATCTGCAGGCGCTGGCCGGACAGTTGCCGCCGGACGATCTGGTCGTCTACGCCCCCCGCTGGCGCGGTGACAGCCATCTCCGGTTCGACGCGAAACAGCCGTACCAGGTGGTGCGCCATCCCACCAGCCTCATGCTGCCCACTCCCGGGGTGCTGCGGCGCGCGCGCAAGATCCTGCGCGCCGAGGGCTGCGAAACGGTGTGGTTCGGCGCCGCCGCACCGCTGGCCCTGTTGTCGGCGCCACTGCGCCGGGCCGGCGCCGAACGGATCATCGCCAGTACGCACGGGCACGAGGTGGGCTGGTCGATGCTGCCGGCGGCGCGGCAGGCACTGCGGGTGATCGGCGAGAACACCGATGTCGTGACCTACGTCAGCAAATACACCCGCGGCCGGTTCGCGGCCGCCTTCGGGCCCGACGCCGCACTCGAACATCTGCCGCCCGGCGTGGACACCGAAAAGTTCCGCCCCGACCCCGCCGCCCGCGCGGAGCTGCGGAAACGCTACGGGCTCGGCGACCGGCCCACCATTCTCTGCCTGTCCCGGCTGGTCCCCCGCAAGGGCCAGGACGTTCTGCTGATCGCGATGCACTGGATCCGGGAACGCATCCCCGGCGCCGTCTTGGTGATCGCCGGCAGCGGGCCGTACGAGGACCGGTTGCGGGGCTTCGCCGAATCGCTCGGCCTCGCCGACGACGTCGTCTTCACCGGCCGCGTGGCCTCCGCCGAACTCGCCGCCCACCACACCATCGCCGATGTGTTCGCCATGCCGGCCCGTACCCGCGGCGCCGGACTCGACGTCGAAGGACTCGGCATCGTCTACCTCGAAGCCTCGGCGAGCGGCGTACCCGTCGTCGCGGGTATGTCGGGCGGCGCCCCGGAAACGGTGCGGGAAGGCGAAACCGGCCGTGTCGTCGACGGCCGCCGCGCCGACCTGGTGGCCGAAGCGATCGCCGATATCCTCGCCGACCGCGACCGCGCAGCCGCCATGGGCGCCGCCGGCCGCGCCTTCGTCGAACGCCAGTGGCGCTGGGACACCCTCGGCACCCGCCTCCGCGGATTCCTGTAGACCTTCGCCCAGCCCCGTTCGCGCCCTGCACGAACTCCGTGCGGACCTCTCCAGCAAATTCCGCGCGGCCCGTTCCGCGCTCCATGCGGCCCCACCCCGAACTGGACGCGGCCCCACCCCGAAGTCGGCGAAAATCCGAGTTCGGCGAATAATCCGGGCTCGGCCACAATCGGCCACCACCGCTGCGCCGAGTCCAGCGAGGCCCTTGGCGGGGGGGGGGGGGGGGGGGGGGGGGGGGGGGGGGGGGGGGGGGGGGGGGGGGGGGGGGGGGGGGGGGGGGGGGGGGGGGGGGGGGGGGGGGGGGGGGGGGGGGGGGGGGCGGGGGGGGCGGGGGGGGGGGG
>NZ_JARWPM010000332.1 GCF_029869215.1 Nocardia carnea | reverse complement strand
CAGCGAACTCGGTGATGCGGAGTTGGCTCGCTTGCACGAGCTGATCCCCGCGGAGCTGCTGCATCTGCCGGTGGAGCGGTTGCGGGCGGTGTTCCGGACGGTGGCGCGGTCGGCGGAGTTGATCGCCGGCTACGAACCGGGTGTCTACCGGGGTGTCGTCGATTTCTTCCGCGCGGCCGTACCCACCCCGGGTGCGCAACAGGAAGAACCCCGGGCCGAACACTGGCGGCCGTATGTGTCGGGTGAGGTCGCCGAATACGAGGTGCCGGCGATGCACGAGGGGATGACGACGGCCGAGGCCTTCACTGTCATCGCCCCGCACCTGCTGGCCCGGCTCGGAAACACCTCCGGGGAGCAGGACTGACGGGATGTCGTACCGGCCAGGTGGCGGTGAGGTTCGGAAAGGGACGATCGACGGGGTGCTGTAATACCGGTTGGCCGGCGTTGGCCGGCATGCCTCGATCGGCAGTTCAGGAGTAGCGGAACCCGCCGGTGTAACCGGTCGGTCTGCCACGAAGCGCATGGCCGGCTGTGTGTGTGGGGGGACTCGACGGTGGAGCCGCGGTCTATCGGTAGCATGGTTCGAACGTCTATTCGAATCCTGTCCGGGTCCCTCGCGCGGCTGATCTTCTACGGTGCCCAGGCGGCGACGTTCACCCATGAGGCGAGGCGGGGGGACCCACCGTCTGGTGGCTGTGTCCTGTCGCGCTCGTCTATCGCGCGAATCACGGGACCCCGGCAAGTGGCCCTGAGCAGGTCGTTTCCCTCGGTGGTAACAGATGGTCATTCCAGGGCCATGTAATGATGGACGACGGCGACTCCGGCGGCGGTCGACCGTGCCCTGACCCGGGGCAGCCCGAATACGCGTACCGCGCGCCGGCGGCGGGTGCACCACCGGCGGAAGCTGACAAGGCAGGCAAGGCAGGTTGATGGTTTCGGTTGTCGGTGAGCAGTGTGACTACCACCAGGAAGTGAAACAGGCATGACCCGAACGGCCCGCACCCGCCCGGCCCGCGCCCGCCGCCCCCGGAGTACCACCCTGCCTCAGCTCATGGCGACGGCCGTGGAGACCAACCCGTCCGGTCTCGCCGTGCGCTACGTGGACGCCGCCGGAACCTCGGGTGAGCTCACCTACGCGGAACTGGACGAACGCTCCAACCGGCTGGCCCGACTGCTCATCGACCGCGGGATCGGGCCGGAGGATGTGGTCGCGATCGGGATCGCCCGCTCGCTCGAATCGGTGATCGCCGTCTGGGCGGTGGCCAAGACCGGCGCCGCATACCTACCGGTGGACCCCACCTACCCGATCGACCGCATGACGCATATGGTCGTCGATTCCGGCGCGGTGCTGGGCTTGACCGTGACCGGATCCGCGGCCGGACTGCCCGGCCGGGTGGAATGGCTATCCATCGACGACGCGGGTACCGCGGCCCGGCTGGCCGGCTATCCGGCCGAACCCGTGACGTTCGACGAACGGGTGCGCCCGCTGCGGGCCGAGCACACCGCCTACGTGATCTACACCTCGGGTTCGACCGGCACCCCGAAGGGTGTCGTGGTCACGCACGCCGGTCTCGCGGGTTTCTCGGCGGAACAGCAGGCCCGGTACCGGGTGGATCCCGCCGCGCGCACCCTGCACTTCGCCTCGCCGTCCTTCGATGCCTCGGTACTCGAGTTGCTGCTCGCCGTCGGCGGCGCGGCCACCATGGTCGTGGTCGCGCCGACCGTGTACGGCGGTGACGAACTGGCCGCATTGCTGCGGCGCGAACAGGTGACCCATGCCTTCATCACCCCGGCGGTGCTGGCGTCCATCGATCCGGTGGGTCTGGACGAGTTGCGGGTCGTGATCACCGGTGGGGAAGCCTGCCCCCAGGATCTGGTCCGCCGGTGGGCGGGCTCGCCGACGGCGAGCGGCCCGCGCGAGTTCTACAACGCCTACGGTCCCACCGAGGCCACCGTCATGGTCAACCTCAGTGGGCCCTTCGAACCGGAGCAGCCGGTCACCATCGGGGCGCCGGTTCGCGGCGTCACCGAATACGTGCTGGACGAACGGCTGAGGCCGCAACCCACCGGGATCACGGGCGAGCTGTACGTCACCGGTGCCCAGCTGGCCCGCGGTTACCACGACCGCCCGGGCCTGACCGCACAGCGGTTCGTGGCCAGCCCCTTCGCCGAGGACGGGTCCCGGCTCTACCGCACCGGCGACCTCGTGCGCTGGACCGCCGACGGATCGCTGGAATACCTGGGCCGCAACGATTTCCAGGTGAAGATTCGTGGTTTCCGGATAGAACTCGGTGAGATCGACGCTGTCCTCGCCGCGCACCCCGCGGTCGATTTCGCCGTCACCATCGGATACGAGCCTGCCAGCGGGGCCACCGTATTGGCCAGTTACGTGCATACCGTCGACGGGGCCGCCGTCGATGTCGAGGAACTGCTCGAATCGGCCGCGAACCGGTTGCCGGCGCATATGGTTCCGGCGAGTATCACTGTGCTGCAAGAGGTTCCGCTGACACCCGCCGGGAAGCTCGACCGCCGGGCGCTGCCGGAGCCGCAGTTGCGGACGAAAGCGTACCGGGCGCCGGAGTCTTCGCTGGAGAAAGAAGTCGCCGCGGTTTTCGCCGATCTGCTGCAGCCCGCGGATCCGGTCGGCGCCGACGACGATTTCTTCGAACTCGGCGGCAACTCGGTGCTCGCGACACAGATGGTCGCCCGGCTGGGCGCCGTCGTGGACGCCCGGATCCCGGCGCGACTGCTCTTCGAGGCCCCGACGGTAGCCGGATTCGCCGAACGGCTGGCCGAGATCAGCGGCTCCGGCGGCCGGGTCGCGCTGATCGCCGGCCCGCGCCCCGAGCGTATTCCGCTGTCGCCGGCGCAGCAGCGGATGTGGTTCCTGAATCGATTCGACGGTGCTTCGGCGGCCTATCACATTCCGCTGGCGATCCGGTTGTCCGGCACGCTCGATGTGGCCGCGTTGCGGACCGCCGTCGGCGACCTGGTCACCCGGCACGAGGTGCTGCGGACGGTGTACCCGGAGACCGAATCGGGCCCGGTGCAGCTGATCCTGCCGCCCGCGCAGGCGGTACCGGAACTCGCGGTGCGCTCGGTCGCCGCCGAGGAGATCGTGCCCGCGATGGCGGAGCTGGTTTCGGCCGGTTTCGACGTGACGGCCGAGGTGCCGGTGCGCGTGGCGCTGTTGCGGGTCGACGACGCTACCGGGGAGGAACGCGGGACAGGGGAATTCGTTCTCGCGCTGGTGGTGCACCACATCGCCGGTGACGGTTTCTCGGTGGGGCCGCTGACTCGTGATCTGATGACCGCGTACGCCGCCCGTTCCGCCGGCGCGGCGCCGGCGTGGGAGCCGCTGCCGGTGCAGTACGCCGACTACGCGCTGTGGCAGCGCGCCCTGCTGGGCGAGGAAAGCGATCCGGATTCCCTCGCCGCCGAACAGCTCGGCTACTGGCAGCAGGCCCTGGCCGGTGTGCCGGATCAGCTGGATCTACCGGCCGACCGGCCGCGTCCGGCGGTGCAGTCCTTCGCCGGCCGCCGGGTCGAGGTCCGGATCGACGCCGAGACCCATGCCGGTCTGCAGCGGGTGGCGCAGGAGCAGGGCGCCACCCTGTTCATGGTGGTACACGCCGCTTTCGCGGTGCTGCTGTCCCGGTTGTCCGGTAGCGATGACATCACCATCGGTTCGCCGGTGGCCGGTCGCGGTGAATCGGCATTGGACGATCTGATCGGTATGTTCGTGAACACTCTCGTGTTCCGGACCGAACTGGATCGCGGTGAGAGCTTCGCGGATCTGCTGGCCCGGCAGCGGGAGATCGATCTGGCCGCGTTCGCGCATGCGGATGTGCCGTTCGAGCGGCTGGTGGAGGTGCTGAACCCGGCGCGGTCGCAGGCACGGCATCCGCTGTTCCAGGTGGGCTTCACCTTCCAGAACCTGGCGCAGACCAGTCTGGAATTGCCGGGACTGACAATTTCGGGAGTCGATTTCGATGCCGCGGTCTCGCAATTCGACCTGAATCTCATCCTGAGCGACTCCTACGACGCCTCGGGAGCGCCGCAGGGTGTCGGTGGTTCGCTCACGTATGCGACCGCGCTGTTCGATCACGCGACGGTACAGGGATTCGTCGAACGGTTCACCCGGTTGCTGAGCGATATCGCTGCCGAACCGGCCAGGGCGGTGGGCGATTTCGACATCCTGGCTCCGGTCGAGCGGGCACGGGTGCTGGTCGAGTGGAATGCCACCGAGCAGCAGCTGCCGAAGCGGTTGCTGCTGGACGGCTTCGAGCGTGCGGCGGCCGCTTATCCGGATCGGGTGGCGGTGTCGTTCGAGGGTGCCGATCTCACCTATGGGGAGTTCGCGGGCCGGGTGAACCGGTTGGCGCGGTTGCTGGTTGCGCGGGGTGTGGGTGCGGAGTCGTTGGTCGGGTTGCTGGTGTCGCGGTCGGTCGACTTGGTGGTCGGCATGTATGCGGTGGTGGCGGCGGGTGGTGCGTATGTGCCGTTGGATCCGGCGCATCCGGCCGAGCGGATCGGCTACATCCTGGATACCGCGGCACCGGTGTGCCTGTTGTCGACCACTGCCGATGTGCAGGCAGTCGGCGCGGGGGTCCCCGCTGCCACGGGGGGCGCCGGTGCGGTCGGTACCGGTGAGAGTGCGGGCGTGCTCGCCGGTGTTCCGGTGCTGGCTTTGGACATGGTCGATACCAGCGGTTTCGACGGGTCGCCGGTGACCGATGCGGATCGGTTGGCGCCGGTGCGGCCGAGCAATACCGCGTATGTGATTTTCACATCCGGTTCGACGGGTCGTCCGAAGGGTGTGGCGGTGCCGCATTCGGCGATCAGCAATCAGGTCGCGTGGATGCTCGCTCAGTATCCGATGGATACGGGTGATGTCTATCTGCAGAAGACAGCCACGACATTCGATGTGTCGTTGTGGGGTTACTTCCTGCCGCTGGCTGCGGGTGCGCGCCTGGTTGTCGCGACGCCGGATGGTCATCGTGATCCGGCGTATCTGGCTCGGGTGATCGCCGAGCAGAACGTGACGGTGACGGACTTCGTGCCGTCGATGTTGACGGTGTTCGCGGCGCATACCGCTACCGGTTCGATCCCGACCCTGCAGCACGTGTTCGTGATCGGTGAGGCCCTGCCGCCGGAAACCGTGACTGCGATGCACGCGATCAGCGATGCCGCGGTGCACAACCTCTACGGCCCGACCGAGGCCGCGGTCTCGATCACCTACTGGCAGGCCACGGGTGCCGAGTCGGGCTGTGTGCCGATCGGTGTGCCGCAATGTAACAGCGGTGTCTACGTGCTGGATTCGCGACTGCATCCGGTGCCCGAGGGTGTCACGGGTGAGCTGTACCTGGCCGGTGACCAGCTGGCGCGCGGTTATGTGACCCGCCCGGATCTGAGTTCGGACCGATTCGTCGCCAGCCCGTTCGATCCGGGTGCTCGTATGTACCGCACGGGTGACCTGGTGCGCTGGACGCGCGCCGATATCGGCACCACTCAGCGCTCGCTGCCGGTGCTGGAATACCTGGGGCGTACCGATTTCCAGGTGAAGTTCCGTGGTCAGCGCATCGAGTTGGGTGAGATCGAGTCGGCGTTTCTGGCGCAGCCGCAGGTGAGCCAGGCCGTGGTCACCGTGGCCGGTTCGCAGCTGGGCGAGCAGCTGGTCGCCTACGTCGTACCCGCGCCGGGCGAGCAGATCGTGCAGGCCGATCTGCTGGACGCGGTGCGTGATGTGTTGCCGGTGTACATGGTTCCGGCGGCGGTCGTCGAACTCGACGCGTTCCCGTTGAATACGTCGGGGAAGCTGGATCGTAAGGCGTTGCCGGAACCGGTGTTCCAGGCGCGGGAGTTCCGGGCGCCGTCGACTCCGATCGAGGAGATCGTGGCGAATGTGTTCGCCGATGTTCTCGGTGTGGAGCGGATCGGTGCCGATGACGATTTCTTCGCCCTCGGTGGTAACTCACTGATCGCGACCCAGGTCGCCGCGCGGCTGGGTGCCGCACTGGATACGCAGGTGCCGGTGCGGATGCTCTTCGAGGCCCCGACCGTGTCGGAGCTGGCCGTGCGGGCCGAGCGCTCCGGCGCCGCCGCCCGGGAACCGCTGGTGGCCGGGCCGCGACCTGAGCTGGTGCCGCTGTCCTACGCGCAGCAGCGGATGTGGTTCCTCAACCAGTACGACACCTCCTCGGTGGCCTACAACCTGCCCATGGCAATCCGGCTCACCGGCCCGCTGGACGTGGCCGCGTTACGGGCCGCCCTCGCCGATGTGGTGACCCGCCACGAATCGCTGCGCACCTGGTATCCGCAGCGCGAGGGTGCGCCCGTACAGGTGATCGTGCCCGCCGACCGGGCGCGGCCGGATCTGCCGCTGGTCGAGGCCGCCCCGGACGAGGTGGTCGCGAAGGTCGCCGAATTCGCGGGCGGCGGTTTCGATGTCGCCGCGGATATTCCGGTGCGGATGCGGTTGTTCACGACCGGGCCGCGCGAATTCGTGCTGGTGGTTGTGGCGCACCATATCGCCGCGGACGGTTTCTCCATGGGGCCGCTGGCGCGGGATGTGATGACCGCGTACGCGGCCCGCGCCCAGGGCGAAGTGCCGGGCTGGAATCCGCTGGCCGTGCAATACGCGGATTACACGCTGTGGCAGCGGCGGGTGCTCGGCAGCGAGGACGATCCGGAATCGCCGATGGCGCAGCAGACCGCGTTCTGGCAGCGCACGCTGGACGATCTGCCCGACGAGATCGGGTTGCCGACCGACCGGCCGCGGCCGGTGGTGGCGTCGATGCGGGGCGCCACCGTACGCGGTGAGCTGGACGCGAGTGTGGTGCGGGACCTGGAAACGCTGGCGCGCGAGCGCGGCGCGTCCCTGTTCATGGTGGTGCACGCCGGGCTGGCCGCTTTCCTGGCGCGGATGTCGGGCAGCGGTGATATCGCGGTCGGTACGCCGATCGCCGGTCGTGGTGAGCAGGCGCTCGACGATCTGGTCGGCATGTTCGTCAACACGCTGGTGCTGCGGACCGCGGTCGATTCCGGTGCGCCGTTCACCGAATTGCTGAACCGCGCCAAGCAGGCGGACCTGGACGCGTTCGGTCATGCCGATGTGCCGTTCGAGCGGCTGGTGGATCTGCTGGCGCCGGAACGTTCGCAGGCGCGGAATCCGCTGTTCCAGGTGGCGTTGTCGTTCGAGAACAACGAGCAGCCGGCGCTGGAACTGGCCGGGCTGGAACTCGCCGGGATCGATCTGGCCGAGGGGGTCGCGCGGTTCGATCTGCAGTTCACGCTGACCGATAACGGTGCGGGCGGAATGCTCGTGCTGCTGGACTACGCGACCGAACTGTTCGACGAATCGACGGCCGAATCGCTGATCTCCCGGTTCGTCCGGGTACTGGCGGCGGTCGCCGCCGACCCCGGGGCCGTGGTGGGCGAACTCCGGATTCTCGACGACGCCGAGCGGGCCGGGATCCTGGCGCGGTCGGGTGGCCCGGCGGAACCCGCGCGCACGCTGCCGGAGTTGTTCGCCGCCGCCGCGCACCGGGACCCGTCGGCGCCGGCGGTGCTGTTCCGGGACGAGCGGTTGACCTACGGCGAGATCGACGAGCGGTCCAACCGATTGGCACGGGCATTGATCGCGCGCGGTCTCGGCCCCGAGGATCTGGTGGCGGTGGCGGTGCCGCGATCGGCGGATTCGGTACTGGCCGAATGGGCGGTGTCGAAATCGGGGGCGGCGTTCGTGCCGATCGATCCGTCGTATCCGGCCGAGCGGATCGCGCATATGCTCAGCGATTCCGCGGTCCGGGTGGGTGTCACGGTGGCGTCGGTACAGGCGGATCTGCCGGATTCGGTGGATTGGCTGGTGCTCGACGAAGCGGACCTGGCACAGTATTCGGCCGCCGCCGTCACGGACGCGGACCGGGTGCGGCCGCTGCGGATCACGAATCCGGCGTACGTGATCTACACCTCGGGCTCGACCGGCCTGCCCAAGGGCGTCGTCGTACCACATACCGGCCTGGCGAACTTCAGCGCCGAGCAGGTGCGGCGGTACGGGCTGACCTCCGATACCCGGGCCCTGGCGTTCGCGTCGCCGTCGTTCGACGCGTCGATCCTGGAACTGCTGCTGGCCGTCGGTTCGGGCGGTGCGCTGGTCGTCGTGCCGCCGGGGGTCTACGGCGGTGCGGAATTGAGCGAGCTGATTCGCTCCGCCGGGGTCACCCACGGCTTCCTCACGCCGTCGGTGCTGGCTTCGCTGGAACCGGCGGATCTGGCGGGTATGCGGGCGATCGTCGCGGGCGGTGAGGCCGTGCCCGCGGAGCTGGTCGCGAAATGGGCGGATACGCCCGGCCGGGCCTTCTACAACGGGTACGGCCCGACCGAGACCGTGATCATGTCGAATATCAGCGATCCGTTGCGGCCGGGCGACCGGGTGACGATCGGCGGCCCCATCCGCGGTATGCGGGCCTTCGTCTTGGACGATCGGCTCGGACCGGTGCCGGAGGGAGTGGCCGGCGAGCTGTATCTGGGTGGTGTTCAGGTCACGCGCGGCTACCATGCGCGCCCGGGCCTGACCGCACAGCGTTTCGTCGCCGACCCCTACGGTGAGCCCGGTGCCCGGTTGTACCGCACCGGCGATGTGGTGCGGTGGCGCCGCGACGCCGCCGGTACACCGGTGGTGGAGTATGTGGGCCGCAACGACTTCCAGGTGAAGGTACGCGGTTTCCGGATCGAGCTCGGTGAGATCGATGCGGCGCTGACCTCGCACGAGGATGTCGATTTCGCGGTCACCACGGGGCATGCGACCGGCGCCGGCGCGACTGTACTGGTGTCGTATGTGGTGCCCGCGCCGGGGCGTTCGGTGGATGTCGCCGCGGTGACGGCGCATATCGCCGAACGGCTGCCGTCGTATATGGTGCCCGCCGCGGTCATGGTGCTCGACGAGATCCCGTTGACCCCGGTCGGCAAGCTCGACCGGAAGGCCCTGCCGGAGCCGGAATTCGAAACGCAGACCGCGTTCCGTGGACCGCGCAATGCCGTCGAGGAAGTGATCGCCGACATCTTCGCCGACGTCCTGGGTGTGGACCGGGTCGGTGTGGACGATTCGTTCTTCGCGCTCGGCGGCGACAGTATCGTCTCGATCCAGCTGGTCTCCCGGGCGAAGGCACGGGGGGTGGTGTTTACCCCGCGTGATGTGTTCGAGCAGCGCACGGTGGCCGGATTGGCCGCGGTCGCCGAATCCGTGGAGATCGGGGATACCGCCGCGGCCGCGCTGGTGGAGTTGCCGGGTGGCGGGGTCGGCACCATGCCGCTCACCCCGGCCGCGCGGTTCATGGTGGAGCGGCCCGGTTCGTACGGCCGGTTCCATCAGTTGATGGCGCTGGAGCTGCCCGCCGGTATCGGCCGCGCATCGATCGCGGCGGTCGTGGGCGCGGTGCTGGACCGGCACGATATGTTGCGGGCCCGGCTGCGTGCCGAGGACGGTGACTGGCTGCTGGAAACCGCAGAACCGGGCGCCGTGGACGCGGACGCGCTGATCGACCACACCGTTTTCGATGCCACCGCCGGTGCGGAAGAGTTCGTCGACATCGCCTCGGCGGCAGTGGATGCCGCCCTCGATCGGCTCGACCCCGCCGCCGGTGTGGTGATCCGGTTCGTCTGGCTGGAACCCGATACCGCCGACCGGACCGGTCGTCTGGTGGTGCTCGCGCACCATCTGGTGGTCGACGGTGTGTCCTGGCGGGTGCTGATACCCGATTTCGTGCTGTCCGCGGTCGCGCACAGCGCCGGGCAGACGCCCGAATTGCCGGCTCCGGCCACCTCCATGCGGACCTGGGCGCACGCCCTCGAACGCACTGCGCACAGCGCCGGCCGGGTGGCCGAACTCGACTACTGGCGGACCGTCGCCGGCACCGCCGATCCGCTGCTGACTCGCCGGCCGCTGGATCCGGCGGTGGATACCACCGGAGTCGTCGAGGCGTACGGGGTCCAGGTTTCCCCGGAGGTGACCCGGACCCTGCTCACCACCGTTCCGGCCCTGTTCCACGGCGGTGTGAACGACGGTCTGCTCACCGCGCTCGTCCTGGCGACCGCGGCCTGGCGGGCCCGCCGCGTACCCGGTGCGCGGCTCGACGATCCGCTGTTGCTCCGTCTGGAAGGCCACGGCCGTGAGGAAGGGGTCGTGCCCGGCGCGGACCTTTCCCGTACCGTCGGCTGGTTCACCGCCATGTTCCCGGTGCGGTTCGAGCCGGCCGGGATCGATATCGAGGCCGCCCTCACCGGTGGTCCCGAACTGGGTGCCGCGCTGAAGGCCGTGAAGGAGCAGCTGCTGGCTGTGCCGGACAAGGGCATCGGTTACGGCCTGCTGCGGTATATGAATGCCGAAACCGCCGCCGAGTTGCCGCGGCAGATACCGGGCCAGGTGAGTTTCAACTATCTGGGCCGGATCGGGGCGGGCGAGATCCCCGAGGATATGCGCGATTTCGGCTGGCTACCGGCCGGTGACCTCGCCGGCCTGGACCCCGGCCACGACCCGGATATGCCGGCCATGGCGCCGCTGGATATCAACGCCATCGTGGTCGGTGACACGCTCACCGCGCGGATCGGCTACCCCACGACGCTGCTGTCCGCGGCCGAGGCGCGCGAATTCGGCGATCTCTGGGTGCGGGCGCTGGAAGCGGTGGCCCGTCATGCCGAAACCGCGGGCGCGGGTGGGCACACCCCGTCCGACTTCGGCCTGGTCGAGCTGGCGCAGCAGGATATCGACGGTTTCGAACAGCGGTACCCGATGCCGGTGGCCGATGTGTGGCCGCTGTCGTCGTTGCAGACCGGCTTGTTGTTCCACGCCCAGCTGGCCGCGGAGTCGGTGGATGTGTACACCGCGCAGGCGGTGCTCACCCTGACCGGCCGGCTCGACGCCGAACGCCTGCGGGCGGCGGCGCAAGCGCTGGTGGACCGCTACGAGAACCTGCGCACCGCCTTCGTCACCGATCAGCGAGGCAATCCGGTGCAGGTCGTACTCGACGGGGTGCGGATCGACTGGACCGAATACGACCGCAGTACCTCCGGTCGCGCCGATGATCTGATCGAAACCGACCGGCTGCGGCATTTCGATCTCACGGAACCACATCTGATCCGGTTCACCCTGATCAAGACCGCGCCGGATACCTGGCGATTCGTGGTGACCAATCACCACATCCTGCTCGACGGCTGGTCCATGCCGCTGCTCATGCGGGATCTGCTGGCGCTGTACGCCGTGCGCGCCGACACCGGCGTGCTGCCGCCGGTCCGTTCCTACCGGCATTTCCTCGACTGGCTGCGCCGGCAGGACCGGCAGGCCTCGCTGGCGACCTGGAGCGCGGCGCTGTCCGGGGTGGACGAGCCGACTCTGCTCGGCGGCCCGCTGTCCGCCGGGGACGCCGCCCACGAAATCGACAGTTTGTCTGGCGAGTACGTCTTCGAACTGGATACCGCGGCCACGGCGCGGATCACCGCGCTGGCCGCCGAACTCGGTATCACCGCCAATACGGTGTTGCAGGTGGCGTGGGCGATCCTGCTCGGCCGCACGACCGGCCGTGACGATGTGCTGTTCGGTGCCACCGTCTCCGGCCGGCCGCCGCAGCTGGCGGGCGTGGAGACCATGGTCGGGCTGTTCATCAACACGGTGCCGGTGCGGGTACATTTCGACCCCGCCGAACCCGCCCGCGCCCTGCTCACCCGTACCCAGGCCGAACAGGCCGATCTCCTCGATCACCACTATGTGGGCTTGGCGGATATCCAGGCCGCGGCGGGGATGGCCGCCCTGTTCGACACACTGCTGGTGTTCGAGTCGTATCCGGTGGACGCCGAGGGTATCCAGGCCCAGGCCACCGATATCGACGGGCTCGCGGTCACCGAGCTCGGTATGGAGGACGCCACCCACTACCCGCTGACCCTGGTCGCCTCGTTGAGTTCGACCTTGCAGATCCGGGCCGGTTACCGGCGGGATATGTTCGACGAGGCCGGGGTCCGGCAGCTCGCGGACCGGCTGGTGCGGGTTCTGACCACGCTCACCGACGCGCCCGGCCGTCCCCTCGGCGAACTCGATCTGCTCGACGACGCGGAACGCGAACTCGTCCTGCGCCGGTGGAACGACACCGCGCACGAGATCGATTCGGCCGCGACTCTGGTGTCGATGTTCGAGGGCCGGCTCGCGCGGACCCCCGAGGCGGCCGCACTGACCTTCGGCTCCGGAACCCTGACCTACGCCGAATTCGCCGCCCGGGTGAACCGCCTGGCACGGCACCTGATCTCGCTGGGCGTGGGCCCGGAATCGGCGGTCGGGCTGATGGTGTCGCGCTCGGTGGATCTGGTGGTCGGCATGTATGCCGTCGTCACCGCCGGTGGCGCCTATGTGCCGCTGGATCCGGAACATCCAGCCGAGCGGACACGGTATGTGGTGGAAACCGCGGCACCGGTCTGCGTGCTCACCACCACCGCAGATATAGCTGCGCTGGAACAGATTTCGGCCACCGGCGTGCCGGTGGTGGTCGCGGATACCGTCGAGCTGCCGGGATATCCGGATACCCCGGTGACCGATGCCGACCGGGTCGCTCCGTTGCGGCCGGGGAATACGGCCTATGTGATTTTCACGTCGGGTTCGACGGGCCGCCCGAAGGGTGTGGCGGTTTCGCACGGAGCGATCGTGAATCGTTTGGTGTGGATGCAGTCGGAGTACGGGCTGGAACCTGCTGACGTGGTGCTGCAGAAGACGCCGTCGACGTTCGATGTGTCGGTGTGGGAGTTCTTCTGGCCGTTGCAGATCGGT
>NZ_JARWPM010000331.1 GCF_029869215.1 Nocardia carnea | reverse complement strand
TGGGGTCACCCGGGGCGGGGGTAACTGTTGGCGGGTCCCCCCCCCCCCGCCCTCCCCCCACACCACCCCCGCCCCTTTGGGGGCTATGCCGTTTGCGCAAGCGCGGAGCCAGTGGTCGAACCAGGCGCGCTGCAGTACATCCAAACGCGGTGGGGCGCCGGGCCTTCCGGTGCCGGCACCGGGATTGGCGTGGTAGGTGTCGCCGACGACGAGTTGTTTGCGGCCGGGTGGCAGCGGGATGTCGTTGTAGAGGGCGGTCGCGCTGTTGGCGAAGATATCGTGCCAGCCGCCGTAGACGAAGGTGGGCACGGTGATCTTCGACGGGTCGCCCATGATGCCCTGGCGGAACGGGCTGTTCTCGTCCAGGGCGGCGGCCAGGGTGGGCGGCATCTGGTTCAGCGAGGGGGTGAGCAGCGCTTGGGCGAGCAGGTCGTAATTGGTCGCCGGATCGGCCAGCCGGTCGGCCAGCCACTGCCAGTCGAAGGTGCCGTTGAGCATGGACTGCACATCCGGCATGAGTTTGGCCCGGTTCACCTGGGTGAGCCACAGCGGCAGGAAGGTCACGCCCACACCGCCGCCGGGCGCCACCACATCGCGCATGAGATCGCTACCCGGTTCGACCGGGAAGATGGCCTGCAACGGTTTCGGCGCGTTCTCCGCGGCGCGCAACTGGTTGATCCCGGAGTAGGAGCCGCCGCTCATCGCGACCCGCCCGTTCGACCACGGCTGCGCCGCCGACCATTCGATCACTTCGCGGGTGTCGAGTTGTTCGCGGGCGCCGAGGGTGTCCCACAGTCCCTGTGACTGCCCGGTACCGCGCACATCCACCGAAACCACCGTGTACCCGGCCCGAACCAGTTTGCTGTCGAGGCCGAGTACCGTGGCGACGGTGCCGCCGTCGAGCGCGTGCAGCAGATCCTCGAAACCGCTGATCGGGGTGCCGGACAGGTTGATCCGGCGCACCAGGTCCATGGTGAACCGCTGCGCTTCGGGATTGTTGATCGCCGAATCGATCAGGCCGGACATCATTTTCGAGTACGGCGTCATGGTGACGATGGTGGGCAGCGGCGCGGTCTCCACCTTGTCGCCGGTGTGCGCGGGCCGGTACACATCGGCTTTCAGCACCACGCCGTCGCTCATGGTGATGTGCACGTTCTTGTCGATATGCACTTCCGGGTAGGGCTGTGGCCCGTCGTGGACCCCGGTCCACTGCGCGGCGAGTTCCGCCGGTGACACAGCGGGCTCGGTGTCCCGGTGCACGGGCTGCCGGACGGCCTGCGCCAGCACCAGGATCACGGCCAGGACGACCACGGTGGCGGCCGCCGCGGCCGTGAGCACCCGGTACAGCCGCATGAAAAACCCTCCACCTCATGGTTCCGGTTTCCGCGCACAGATTGCCGCCGACGATAGCAATCAGCTCTCGTCCCAGATGGCAGCGACGCGCGGATCTCCGATTCACCGTTCGGCGAAGGGTTCGCGGCTCACCGCGTCAGTGGGCGCGCCGCAACCGCAGCACGAGATCCTTGATCTGATGACCGGCCGCGGGCCGGTTGCGGTCGCGGATATCGTTCACCTCCACCGTCCACCGGTCGTCGAGCAGGGGGACGATATCGGCGGGCAGGTAGTAGGCGTAGGGGTCGAACCGGTGCGGGTGATCTTCCGGCGCCGGCATTTCGGTCGGATCGTGGGTGACGAAGAGCAGCGTGCCCCCGGGCGCGACCGCCTCGAGCAGACCGTACATGGTCGCGTGATCGGCCTCCTTCTCGATCGGGAAATAGTGCGCCGACACCAGATCGAACGAGCGGGCCGGTAGCGGGGTGACCGTGATATCGGCGTGCTGCCAGGAAATCTCCGGATGCCCGGCCGACGCACGCTCGAGCGCGACCTTCGAGATATCGATCGCGGTGACCTGCCAGCCCTGTTCGGCCAGCCAGTAGGCATCGGCGCCCTCACCGCAGCCGAGGTCGAGCGCCTGCCCGGGCGACATCCCGGTCACCTCGGCGACGAGCGCGTCGTTGGGCAGGCCGCTGAAGCGCTGCTCGGCCTCGCTGTACATCTCGTCCCAGAACTGCTGGTCCATCCGTGTCTCCTGATCTCCTCGGGGCTTGTCTCCCAGCTTCCGCAGATCCCGACAACTTGACAAATTTATTTGCCATAACTGCAATAGTCGGTATGGATCCGGAGTTCGGCGATGTCATCGAAGCGATCGGCCCGCGGCTGCGTGAGCTGCGGCGACGCAACGGCACCACCCTGTCCGCGCTCTCCGAGATCACCGGCATCCCGGTCAGTACGCTCTCTCGCCTGGAGTCCGGGCAGCGCAAGCCCAGCCTCGAACTACTGCTGCCGCTGGCCAAAGCGCATCGGGTAGCCCTGGACGAACTGGTCGCCGCGCCGGAAACCGGCGATCCCC
The DNA here is from genome assembly GCF_029869215.1 of Nocardia carnea. Classification (GTDB taxonomy): domain Bacteria; phylum Actinomycetota; class Actinomycetes; order Mycobacteriales; family Mycobacteriaceae; genus Nocardia; species Nocardia carnea_B. The sequence continues at coordinate 1,339 of NZ_JARWPM010000331.1, read as the reverse complement.
GCGTCAATATCCGCCCGATCAACCGGCACGGCCAGACGCTGATTCCGCTCACCCGCAAACCCGGCGGCCTGCAGGCCTACAAGCAGATTCTGTCCGGCCGCGAATCGGCCGAACCGCAAATGCACACCCACGAGGGCTACCACTGGCTCTACGTCCTCAACGGCCGGCTGCGCCTGATCCTCGGCGACCGGGATATGGTGCTGACACCGGGCGAGGTCGCCGAATTCGACACCCATCTGCCGCATTGGTTCGGCAATGCCGACGAACATCCCGTCGAATACCTGAGCCTGTTCGGCCCCCAGGGCGAGCGCTTTCACATCAAGGCGCGGTATCGCCCGTCGTAATTCCGAGACCCGCTCTACGCTGGACATACGCCAACCGTTATCGTTTCGTTAGCCACCTTGTCCGTGTCGTTTCCGAAGCATGAGTGGCGGACGGCGAAACATGACTCCCCGGGTTTGCAGGACCGACATATAGCTGTGGTGCATTTCCAACGCTGTTCGAGTAGTCGGTGAATTACCTCGCCGTGCACAGCACGGTGAAAGTTGTTGCGATCCACCGGCTCTCGACCTGAGCACGGAGGACCGCAATTATGGAGTCAGTACCGCTAGTCCGAAAACGCATGGCCGTTATGGCCCTCTTCGCCGCGGCGGCCGGCACTGTCCTCACCACCGCCGCTCCCGCCGAAGCCCGGCCGGTCGAAGTTCCCGGTCTCGGCGTCTTCGAAGTTCCCGATCAGATCCCCCTACCGGCCGGCATCCCCGGTCTCGGAAATCCCGCTCCGGCGCCCCGGTTCGCACCCGCCCCCGGCGAGGTCGCGGTGCAGGCGGCGCGCAGCAAACTCGGCGCCCCGTACGTCTCCGGCGGTACCGGTCCGAACACCTTCGACTGCTCCGGCCTGGTGAAATGGGCCTACCAGCAGGCGGGAGTGGATGTACCGCGCACGAGCTGGTCCCAGCTCGCCGCCGGGACCCCGGTGCCACTGGACCAGCTACGTGTCGGCGATGTGATCTCCTACAGCGGCGGCGGGCATTCCGCCCTGTACGCCGGCGACGGCCAGGTGATCCACGCCGCGACCACCACGGTGGAAATCTCGCCCATGTCGTATTCGCCCGTGGTCGGAGCCCGGCGCTTCTGACCGCGCGGCCGCGCCGTGGCCCCCGGAGTCGGGCCACCCACCCGAACCCACAGCCCCGGTTCCACGGCGTATCGGCGAACCCCGCCCCGGCAATGACGTCAGGGACGGGGTTCGCCGCCGCGAATCCCGGGTTAGGCGATCAGAGCCGCGCGATGATGGTGGGGTTGGCCCGCCCGCCCGCCGCGCCCATGGTCTGCAGGG
>NZ_JARWPM010000330.1 GCF_029869215.1 Nocardia carnea | reverse complement strand
CGGCCCGCCTGCTGTTGGCCGTGGGTGGCGCGCCGGTCGCGGGCGATCTGCACCCCGCCGCTATAGTACACCGCCACCACGGCCGCCCCGGGCGGCGCTATATCCCCCGCGCCACCGCCGCCGGTATCCCCGGCGGCGGTGGGCTGGCTCAGTGCGTCGAATCTGTTGTTCGGCAACAGGTCCGGCGCGTTCTGGCGCAAATGTTCGGAAAAGGATGACAGGGCGTACCCCAGATGGAGACGCAAGGGGTCACCTGCGGTCACTGGCCACCTTTCTGCACGTAGGCGCGAACGAAGTCTTCGGCATTCTCTTCGAGCACATCGTCGATCTCGTCGAGCAGGTCGTCGGTGTCCTCCGCCAGCTTCTCGCGCCGTTCCTGACCGGCGGCGTCTACGCCGTCGACGCCTTCGTCGTCATCGCCGCCCCCGGCGCGTTTGGTCTGCTCTTGTGCCATCGCAGCCGACCTCCTCTGTTTCCACCGACCGGGCGCTGGTGCGCACCGGACGAATCGTGAGCAGCCTCGTGTGCTCGTCCTTCAACACTACCCAGCCGGGCCGACGCGTAGTCGGATTACGTCCCACCTCGAGGCGGGAAACCCGCGCGCCGGCCGCGCCGAGTACTCAGGCGGTGAGCTTTTGGACCAGGTCAGCCGCGGTATCCACACCGTCGAGGAGCTCGCCCACGTGGGCTTTGGTACCGCGCCGGGGCTCGAGTGTGGGGATGCGGACCAGGGAGTCACCACCCAGATCGAAGATCACCGAGTCCCAGCTCGCGGCCGCGATATCGGCACCGAACCGGCGCAGGCACTCCCCGCGGAAATAGGCCCGGGTATCGGTGGGCGGTTTGGTCATCGCGTCCAGCACCTGCTGCTCGGTGACCAGCCGTTTCATCGAGCCACGCGCGACGAGCCGGTTGTAGAGACCCTTGTCCAGGCGCACATCGGAATACTGCAGGTCCATCAGATGCAGTTTCGGCGCGGCCCAGCCCAGCCCTTCCCGGCTGCGCATACCCTCGAGCAGCCGGAGTTTGGCGGGCCAGTCGAGCAGGTCGGCGCATTCCATCGGGTCGCGTTCGAGTTTGTCCAGAATCATCGACCAGTTGTCGAGAATGTCCCGGACACGTGCGTCGTCGGTGCCCTGCACCTCGACGAACTTGGCGACGCGTTCGTGGTAGAGCCGCTGGATCTCGAGGCCGGTGAGTTCGCGGCCGTCGGCCAGCGCGACCTTCACCCGCAGGGTGGGATCGTGGCTGAGGGTGTGCACCGCGGTGACCGGGCGGGCCAGCTGCATATCGGACAGATCGGCGCCCGATTCGATGAGGTCCAGCACGAGCGCGGTGGTGCCGACCTTCAGGTAGGTCGACATCTCGGCCAGGTTCGCGTCACCGATGATGACGTGCAACCGGCGGTATTTGTCGGCGTCGGCGTGCGGTTCGTCGCGGGTGTTGATGATGCCACGTTTGAGGGTGGTTTCCAGGCCCACCTCGACCTCGATGTAATCCGAACGCTGCGACAGCTGGAACCCGGGGTTGTCCCCCGACTGCCCGATCCCGACTCGTCCCGAGCCACAGATCACCTGGCGGGACACGAAGAACGGGGTGAGCCCGAGGATCACCGCGTTGAACGGGGTCTCCCTGCTCATCAGATAGTTCTCGTGGGTGCCGTAGGAGGCGCCCTTACCGTCGACATTGTTCTTGTACAACTGCATCCGGGGTGCCCCGGGCACGCTCGAGGCATGCCGGGCGGCGGCTTCCATCACCCGCTCCCCGGCTTTGTCCCAGATCACCGCGTCCATCGGGTCGGTGACCTCGGGGGCCGAATATTCGGGGTGGGCGTGGTCGACGTAGAGCCGGGCGCCGTTGGTCAGGATCATATTCGCCGCACCGACCTCGTCGGCGTCGATCACCGGCGCGGGGCCGTTCATCCGGCTGAGATCGAAACCGCGGGCATCGCGCAGCGGGGATTCCACCTCGTAGTCCCACCGGGTGCGCTTGGCACGGGGCACCCCCTCGGCCGCGGCGTACGCCAGTACCGCCTGGGTAGAGGTGAGGATCGGGTTGGCCGACGGTTCGGTTGGCGTGGATATCCCGTACTCGACCTCGATACCGATGATGCGCTGCATGGCATCGAGCGTAGGCGACAATCCGTGTTCGGCACGCGAGCGGCGCCCGGGCCGCCCGGCGAATCATCCCCCGGGTCGTACTTCCGGCGGATGACCCGCGCTACCCGGCGGCCGCATGCTCGGGACATGACCAGTACCGCAGCCGATTCCGTTCCGGCCGGTTCACCGCCCCGCCTCGCCCGGCTGGTGGCGCTGGACGTCCTGCGCGGAATCGCCATCCTCGGCACCCTCGGCACCAATATCTGGATCCTCACCGACCCGGAGGGCATGGTCGGCTATCTGAACCGGCTCGTCACCGCCCCCGAGGACGGCTGGATGTGGGCGGAAAAAGTGCTCCAGCAGCTCGCCCAGGGCAAGTTCCTCGGATTGCTGACCGTTATGTTCGGAATCGGCCTGGCCATCCAGCAGGCCTCGGCGCAGCGCGCGGGGCGGAACTGGCCCGGCGGATACCCGTGGCGGGCAGCGCTGCTGTTCGTCGACGGCCTGCTCAATTTCCTGCTGATCGCCGAGTTCGACGTGCTCATGGGCTACGCGGTGACCGCACTGATCGTGGCCTTCCTGCTCGGCCGCAGTCCGCGTGCGCAGGGCCGCTGGCTGATCGGCATGCTGTGCCTGCACGTCACGATGATCGCGGTCTATGCCCTGGCCCTCGCCACGGCGGGGGCCGGCGAGGGGTCCGCGAGCGGATCGCTGTCTCCCAACCCTTACGCCGACGGGTCGTTCTGGGATCTGGTGCTGTTCCGCCTCGAGAACGCCGGACTGTTCCGGTTCGAACCGATCCTCATCCTGCCGCTGTCGATCGCGCTGTTCCTCGCCGGTGCCCGGCTCTTCCATGCCGGCGTGTTCGCACCGTCCGGTGCCCGGCTGCGCCGCCGGTTACTGCTTCTCGGTTTCGGTATCGCCGCGCCCGCCGACCTGCTGCTCGGCGTCTTCGGTGGCGGAAATTGGGTGCTGGTCACCCGTTATGCGATCGCGCCACTGGTTTCGCTGGCGATTCTCGCCCTGGTCGCCGAGTTCTATCTCCGCCGGCAACGGGCGGGTTTCACCGGCCGCCGATTGACGGAGATCGGCCGGACCGCGCTCAGTTGCTACATCCTGCAGAACTTGGTCGCCTCGATCATCTGCTACGGCTGGGGGCTCGGGCTGGCGGCGCGGTTCGTTCCGGAGGCCCGGGTCCCGTTCACCGTCGCGACCTATCTGGTGGTGGCCGGGGTGATCACGGTATTCGCGCACTGCTGGCTGCGCCGGTTCGAGCGTGGCCCGGTGGAATGGCTGTGGCACTCCAGCTACCAGCGCATCGTCCGGGCCGAGCCGGTGTTTCGGACCAGGTGACATCCACGCGGTGTCGCCGAGCCGCACCCACCTCGATCCTCGAGAGAGGTAATCGCTGTACAGCGACGGATACCTGCGTCGGTTGTGATATCGGTCATCCACCCGCCCCTGCGGATCTTCGTGAGCAGTTCGCTTACTCAGAGGTGGGCTACCGCACCGGAAAGTGTGTGCTTGTCGCTGCCGGCGCCGGTCTCGACACTCGGCCCTGTGAACGAGACTGCGGAGTTCCCCCGACCAGCCGGTACCGGAAGCCCATCGGCCGACCGGAAGGTGCCGGTAACCGTGCTCGGGACGGGGTCGATGGGGCGCGCCCTTGCCGAAGCCCTGCTAGCGGCGGGGCACCCGACCACCGTCTGGAACCGCACCCCGCAGCGGGCCGCTCCGCTGGTGGCGGCAGGCGCCGACCACCGGCTCGCCCTCGCCGACGCCGTCCTCGCGAGCTCCGTGATCATCATGTGCACCAGCACATTCCGGTCCGCCCGTGAAAGCTTGGCGGGCGCCGAGGGGCGGTTGGCCGGACGGACCTTGATCACCCTCAACAGTGGCACCCCCACCGCGGCGCGGGAATTCGCAGCGTGGGCGAAGGACTCCGGGGCTCGGTTCCTCGCGGGAGCGATCAAGAATGTGCCCTCGGCCGTCGGCAAGCCGGACACCTTGCTGTATTTCGGCGGTGAACGAGCGATCTTCGACGCCCACCGTCCGACCTTGCAGGCCCTCGGCGGCGACCTCGTCCACCTGGGCGACGACCCGGATCTGGCCGCCCTCTACGAGTCGGCCGTGGGTGCGACCCTCCTTCCCGCACTGCTCGGCTTCTTCGAAGGCGCGGCATTACTGGCGGCCCGTGGTATCCCAGCGCAGACGATGGTGCCCTACTCCGTCAAATGGTTCCAGATGATCGAGTCACTCCTGCCGGTCATGGCGGGCGAGATCGACGACCGGGACTACACCCGGCTCGGTTCCTCGATCGCGTTGTTCCACGACGCGATGTCGAATGACGATCAGCTCAGCGCGGATTCGGGCATTGATATGTCCTGGCATGCTCCGATGCACGAGCTATTGCGTCGAGCGGTTGCCGAAGGACGGGGCGAGCAGAGCATCACCGCCTTGGTCGAACTCTTGACAGCTCACCGGCCGAGCCGGTGAACGTCAGCACGAATTCCGAACGCTTTCGAGCAGGCACCGGCCATGATCGATCGCTCGGCTGAACCGATCGCGAAGTTCCTGCCCTACGCGCAGCAAGCGATGGGGGATATGACGGGTTGTACGCCGCGGTTGCCGCCATGGCGGGATAGCCGGAACCGTGGGCAACCGAAACGACACGGTCTTGCACGCTTCCCGGCGTAGCGACACGCCCGGCTGTCGAGTGAATTCGGGCACGGGAAAGGGCCAACGAGTGGTCCGACACACTGCGCGGCTCGGGCTGTACTTGCCGCGCGACTGCCACGATGATCCTGAGCGGAACCGACCGGCCGCAGGCCTCGTGGACGGTCGCACGCAGCCGAAGGGAGTACGGGATGGAGCCGAACGGCACCGCCGGTGAGCCGGGCGCCCCGGACGTGTCCACGGCCCGGTCCGACGGGAGACCGGACCGGCGCAGGACCGCGTTGCGGGTCTGGCTCGGACCGATTCTGGTGATCACCGCACTGATGACGTTGCTGGCGACCATGTACCTCGGCTACGTGATCGACCCGGAGAAGAACCTGCACGACTTTCCGGTCGCACTGGTGAACCAGGACGACGGCGATATCCGCGACGGCGCACCGATCAATATCGGCGACCAGATCACCGGCGCGCTCACCGAACAGGTTCCGGCGGACAAGATCGATCTGCGGGTCACCGGTATCGCCGAGGCGCAGCGGCTGCTAGGCAACGGCGAGGTCTACGGCGCGATCGTGCTGCCCAGCGATCTGTCCAAGCGACTCTCGATTCTCGGCGCCGGCGCGGTGGTTCCCGGCGATATCGAACGCCCGGTGATCACCGTGATCACCAATCCGCGCACCGGCACCTACGCGACGCAGATCATGCAGATCGTGGCCGATGAGGCCCTCACGCAAGTGGAGACCGAGGTCGGCAAGCAGCTGACCGCGGCGGTCGACGCCGAACTCGGCTCGGCCCCCGCCGGTGGCACCGAACTCAGCGGCGCGTCGCGCCTGATGCTGGCCGATCCGATCGAGGTCATCACCGAGCCCTACCGGCCGCTTCCGGACGGGACGGGCCGCGGCCTGTCGGCGTTCTTCTACACCCTGCTGGTGGTGCTGGCCGGGTTCACCGGGGCCATGATCGTGCACACGATGGTGGATTCGGCGCTCGGCTTCATCCCCACCGAATACGGACCGTGGTTCGTGCACCACCCCACGGCGCCGCATTCCCGATTCCGCACACTCCTGCTGAAATGGGGGGTGATCGCGGTGACCGCGCCGATTGTCTCCGGCATATTCCTCGGCATCGCGAATCTGCTGGATATGCCGCTCGACCACGGTCCGGCGCTGTTCCTGTTCAGCACGCTGGCGATCGTGGCCGTGGGCGTGACCGCCTTGTCGATCCTGGCGACGTTCGGCTCCGCGGGACTGCTGATCAACCTGGTGCTGTTCATCGTTCTCGGCCTGCCCTCGGCCGGAGCGACCATCCCGCTGGAGGCCACCCCGCGGTATATGGCGTGGCTGGCCGCGTTCGAGCCGATGCACCAGATCTATCTCGGTGTCCGCGCCATCCTGTACTTCGACGCCCACGGCAACCCCGGACTGGCGCGCGGGGTCTGGATGAGCCTGCTCGGCCTCGCCATCGGCCTGGTCCTCGGCGCGGTCGCCACGTTCGCCTACGACCGCAAAGGGCTGGAACGACGTAGCCGCTGAGCGGCACAGCGGCAGTGAGGAGGAACTGGCACACGGCGGCGGCGGCGGTGTCCGCAGCGAACACAGCCGAGTAGTACACCGGTCCGGCACCGTCGTACGGAGCGGCACGCCGGGCGGCAACCGGCACCTGCCGAGCGGCGACTGCGCAAGATCGGTCAAGCACAACCGGGACCGGACCGCCAGAATTTCTCCGTGACCACCCGACGTGACCGACTCCGCGAACTCCTGGACGCCGTTCTCGACGAGGACAACGCGACCCTCGGCCAGATGGCCGCCGGCGCCTACTCGTCCCCGTACCATTTCGCCCGGCAGTTCAGCCGCGGCACCGGTGAGTCACCGGTGAGCCTGCGGCGGCGGGTGCTGCTGGAGCGGGCCTGCTGGCAGCTCGGCACGGGTGATTCCGTCACCGAGGTGGCGTTCGCCGCGGGATACGACACGGTGGAGGGCTTCAGCCGGGCGTTCACCCGCGCCTTCGGCCATCCCCCGAGCGCGACTCCCCCACCGGCCGGCCGGGCACCGCGCTGGCTGCCGGCGGCGAACGGGATCCATTTCCATCCCCCCATGTCGCTGTGGGTCGAGGGAGAACCGAAGGGACGCTCCGATATGGACCCGACCGCGCTGCTGCTGCACCACGATCTCGACGACACCCGCCTCCTGCTGAAAGCGGCCACGGGTCTCGGCGAGGAACAGTACCGGCGCCCTCGTGCCGGCGCGGGGACGGTACTGCCGTGGGACGGGCCGGAGGATTCGATCGCCGCCGTACTCGACCATCTGATCCGGACCAAGGAGTCGTGGCTCGCCTCGATCGACGGCGCCGATACACCCGCACGGGGCGGCGACGATATCCCGTCGCTGTCGGCCCGTCTCGACGAGGTGGGACCGCGTTGGCTGGACACGATTCGCGAGATCGATCGACGCGGCGGCTGGGGCGACACCCTGATCGACGCGCTGTGCGACCCGCCGGAGAGCTTCGTGCTCGGCAGCGTGATCGCCCATGTGCTCACCTACTCCGCGTATCGCCGCCAGCAGGTGCGGTACTGGATCCACGACGACTTGCCCGCGGACGACACCGTCGGCTGGGGCGACCCGATCGAGTGGCTACGAAAGCGAGACTGAGTTGACCACCCCACCGAACTCCCCGCGCACCGTGTACAACACAGCGGTCAGTCTGGACGGCTATATCGCCACCACCGATCACTCGCTCGCGTGGCTGCTGTCCCGTGAATCCGACGAATCCGGCCCGATGGGCTTCACCGAGTTCCTCGCGGGAGTCGGCGCGATCGCCATGGGCGCCAACACCTACCAATGGATACTCGACAACGAGGGCACGCAGCCGTGGCCCTACGCGGTACCCAGCTGGGTATGCACCCACCGCGGGTTCCCGCGGCGAACCGATGCCGATATCCGCTTCACCAGCGCCGAGATCCCCGAACTGCACAGGGCGATGACCGACGTGGCCGCCGGAAAGGACCTCTGGATCGTGGGCGGTGGTGAGCTCGCGGCCATGTTCGCCGACCACGGCCTGCTGGACGAGATCATCGTCTCTATCGCCCCGGTGACCCTGGGCAGTGGCGCCCCGCTCCTACCGCGGGAACTGGAGCTGCGGATGACCGAACTGGCAGCCAACGGCGAATTCGCCTGCGTCCGTTACGCGGTGGTTCGTGAACCGAGCTGACAGCCGGACTCGCGGTGCCGGGCCTAACCGGAGGAGACCGAAGCAGTCCAGGAGGCGAAAGCCCGCGGGTTGCGGGTTTGCAGCAGCACCCGCCCGGGCCCGGTGAAATCGAAGACCAGTCCTTCGCCCGATTTCAGCGACTGCAGGGAGCGCCCGGATACGGCGCGGCGGATGGTGAATTGCATCGTGAGGTCGTAGGCCACCACATGCCCGGTATCGATGCTCACCTGCTCACCGGACGCCAGGTCGAACGTATCGATGGCGCCGAAAACCCCGACGACCACCTCACCCTGCCCCTCCGCACGAAGACCGAATCCGCCTTCACCGCCGAAGAGGTTCGCGAAGCCGCCCCACTGGCTTTCCACCCGCACGCCGGCCGAATTCGCGATCCAGCCGCCGCGGCTGATGAAGTACGGCCGGTCCGCGGCGATGGGGAGCGCGAGCATATCGCCGGGCAGGGAGGGCGCCACATCGACCCAGCCACCGTTCGCCGGTGCGGTGAAGGTGGAGACGAAAAACGATTCGCCGGACAGGACCGAACGTTTGAGCCCGGCCAGGATTCCGCCCTCGGCCTTGGCCTCGAGCGTCACTCCGGCCGAATGCGCCACCATGGCCCCGGTTTCCACGCGAACCGGCTCCCCGCCCGCCAGCACGCAGCGCGCCACGGTGGACGACGGGTTGTGCCGCAGTTCAACTTTCATGAGGCGACACTACCGCCCGCGACCGCCGGGGCGCGGTGTGCGCCCGGCGGGGGCGGGGGTGCCTCGTGGGCCCCGCGGGCCCGGGCGCCGGGGGGCCGGGACACCACATCCTCATGTTCTTCCTCGGTGAGGATGGCCAGGATGACGCGGCCCGACGAACCGCTGTGC
>NZ_JARWPM010000329.1 GCF_029869215.1 Nocardia carnea | reverse complement strand
CGCCCGGGGGCTCCGGCGGCGTTGCCCACTAATACACACTCCCCCCCCCCCCCCCCCCCCCCCCGCCGGGGGGGGCGGCCCCCCGCGACCGCCCCCGGACGGCCGCGCATCCGGTGCGCTCACCACCGCCCTGCCGCGACGGCATTCAGTGCACGACCACCTGCCAGGTCTGCATGGAGAACGGCAGATCGCAACTGGTCCACGACTGCTGCGCGCCGAACGCCGGATTACCCCAGCGCTCATAGTTGCCGAACCAATTCCACCAGGCCCAGCAGGTGACCCTGACCTGATGCCAGACCGGCCCACCGCACTGCGAATACGCGGCCGTCCCGCCCACCGGATTGACCGAGCAGAACGGCGCCGGCTGCGCCCCGGCCGTTCCGGCGCCGAGTAGCGAACCGGCCCCCAGCAGCACCACCGCCGAGGCCGAAACGAGAGCTTTCTTGATGATCGACATGACTACCTCCCACCGCGTGGAGCGAGCGGTCGCGCGATCCACGCTGATCCGATCAGGCCCGAAGACCACTTCCTATGTGTTGTAGATCACACATCGGCGGATCAGCGTTACATCCCGGCAAACGGGCGGAGTCTCAGTCCAGCAATCGCAGGGCATTCTCGTCACGGGCCACGACCGCGCGCCCGCCGGCGGTGAACACGATGGGCCGCTGGATCAACCGCGGGTGTTCGGCGAGCGCGGCGATCCAGCGCTCCCGGTCCGCGGCGGTACGGCCCCAGCCCGACATCCCGAGTTCCTTGGCGATGCCCTCCCCGGTGCGGGTGATCTCCCACGGTTCGGCGCCGAGCCGGTCCAGAACGGCCCGCAATTCCTCGGCGCTGGGCGGATCGTCCAGGTACCGGCGGACCGAATACGCCGTACCGGCGGCATCCAGATGCGCCAGCGCCGCCCGGCTCTTGGTACAGCGGGGGTTGTGCCAGATCTCGGTTTCCGGAGTACTCATACCGCGAGCGTAACCGCCGCGAACCAGCGAACACTCCCCCGACCGGCGCGAACGCGGGCGGAGTGGTGATCTCACGGCGGGCCGGATCCGCGATACGGGTGGTGGTCACGGGGACTACCGGCGATACTCCACACCGAATCCGCCACAGACGATTCAGGGCCGCGCCCCGGTGGGAGCGCGGCCCTGATCGCGGTGCCGTTACAGGTACTGGCCGGTGTTGGATTCGGTATCGATCGCCCGGCTCGCGCTGGCGTTCTTACCCGTGACCAGCGTACGGATGTAGACGATCCGCTCGCCCTTCTTACCCGAGATACGGGCCCAGTCATCGGGATTCGTGGTGTTGGGCAGGTCCTCGTTCTCGGAGAACTCGTCCACGATCGAATCGTAGAGATGCTGGATCCGCAGACCCGGATTACCGGTGTCCAGAACCGATTTGATGGCGTACTTCTTGGACCGGTCCACGATATTCTGGATCATGGCGCCGGAGTTGAAGTCCTTGAAGTACAGAACCTCCTTGTCACCGTTCGCGTAGGTGACCTCGAGGAACCGGTTGTCCTCGCTCTCGGCGTACATCCGGTCCACCACCCGCTCGATCATCGCGCGGATGCAGGCCACCTTGTCGCCGTTGAACTCAGCGAGATCGTCGGCGTGCAGCGGCAGATGTTCGGTGAGGTACTTGGAGAAGATGTCCTGCGCGGATTCGGCGTCCGGCCGCTCGATCTTGATCTTCACGTCCAGGCGGCCGGGCCGCAGGATCGCGGGGTCGATCATATCCTCGCGGTTGGAGGCGCCGATGACGATGACGTTCTCCAGCCCTTCCACGCCGTCGATCTCACTGAGCAACTGCGGCACCACGGTGGTCTCCACATCGGAGGAGACACCGGATCCGCGGGTGCGGAAGATCGAATCCATCTCGTCGAAGAACACGATCACCGGGGTGCCCTCGGACGCCTTCTCCCGGGCCCGCTGGAAGATGATCCGGATATGGCGCTCGGTCTCACCCACGAACTTGTTCAGCAGCTCGGGGCCCTTGATGTTCAGGAAGTACGACTTCGCTTCCTTGGCATCCTCACCCCGCGCCTCCGCGATCTTCTTCGCCAGCGAGTTGGCGACCGCCTTCGCAATCAGCGTCTTACCGCAACCCGGCGGGCCGTAGAGCAGGACACCCTTGGGGGGCCGCAGCGCGTACTCACGGAACAGGTCCTTGTGCAGGAACGGCAGCTCCACGGCGTCGCGGATCTGCTCGATCTGCCGGCCCAGGCCGCCGATGTCGTTGTAGCCGACGTCGGGCACCTCCTCCAGCACCAGATCCTCGACCTCGGCCTTGGGGATGCGTTCGAAGGCGAATCCGGCCTTGGTATCGACCAGCAGGGAATCCCCCGGCCGCAGTTTGCGGATCGGGGAGTCTGGATCCTCCAGATCGTCGGCGTCGGCGAGCCGCGACAGCGGACCGGACAGCCACACCACCCGCTCCTCGTCGGCATGGCCGACGACCAGGGCGCGGCGGCCACCGTCGAGCACCTCACGCAGGGTGCCGATCTCACCGATGGAATCGAACGTGCCCGCCTCCACGACCGTCAGCGCCTCGTTCAGCCGGACGGTCTGGCCGTAGGCGAGAGTGGACGTGTCGATGTTCGGCGAGCAAGTCAGGCGCATCTTGCGGCCGGAGGTGAACACGTCGACGGTCTGATCCTCGTAGACACCGATCAGAATCCCGTAACCGCTGGGGGGCTGACCGAGCCGGTCGACCTCCTCACGCAACGCGACGAGTTGCTGCCGCGCTTCCTTCAGGGTATCCATCAGCTTGGTGTTGCGAATGGTCAGCGAATCGATACGGGCTTCCAATTCCCGTGTGCGATCCGGTGAATCGGCGAGTTGCCTCCGGAGTGCAGCCGCTTCGGCGCGTACTGCCTCGAGTTCTCTCCAGGCCGCCGAATCCGAATTCTCGATGGGGCTCATGTGCTGCTCCTCCCAGTCCCGGTCTATCAACGCTACCGGGCGCGACCCGTTTGCGCTGTCCGACATGATTTCGTGGTGATCACATCTGGCCCGCGACCATCATGCTGGTCAGACCATGTTAGCCTGCCCTAACCCTCGATCGGTGGGGTTCCCCACCGACTAGCCGAAAGGTTGCCAGCTATGCACCTTCCCGCTCGGACACTCCGGCTGTCCCGCGTCGCGGCGGCGGCAGTCGCGGCCGGCGCCCTGGCGCTGGGACTGACGGCCTGCGGATCCGACGACGATACCGGCACCGCCGCCACCAGTAGCGTCGCGGCCCCCGGTAGCGAGACCGCGCACGACCACGGCGACGGCCACGACCACGGCGACACAACGGACGCGCCCACCGCGCAGAGCCTACAGTCCAATCTCGAGCAGATCACAAATCCGGACGTTTCCGTGGACGACAAGGTGAAGCTGATCGTCACCGGCGAGAACCGGCGCGACCTGCTCGAACAGCTCAATGCGAAGCTGCAGACCTACCGGGGTATCACCTACCAGGTCGCGGATGTCACGGTCGACGGCGAGACCGCCACCGCGCAGACCACCATCACCAGCCCCACCGGTCACGGCGCACCGCCGATGCCCATGACCTGGGAACACCAGGACGACACCTGGAAACTGTCCGACGCGGGCGCCTGCGTTCTGCTCGGTTTCGCGCAGATCCCCTGCGCTCACGTCTGACGGGCGTCACGAGCCCGAACCGCGCCCGAGCCCCGGCGGCGCCGGGCGAACGGGCGTCGCGTAGGCGGGGACACGAGTTCCCCGGTCCGGCCGAACGTGCTCGCGGGGCAGTGCCGCACTCCGGCACTCCCCCGCGAGCATCACCGTCTCGCCTCGAAAAGGCCGTTCAGCCCTTCGACGGCCGGCGCTGCGGTTTCGGGGTGACCACACCCTCGGCCAGCCGCCGCGCGCTCACCAGGAAGGCCGTATGGCCCTGCATCCGATGCTCGGGGCGCACCGCCAGACCCACCACATGCCAGCCGCGCACCATGGATTCCCACGACCGCGGCTCGGTCCAGCACTGCTGTTCGCGCAGTGCCTCCACGATCCGCGACAGCTGGGTCACCGTCGCGACGTAGACCATCAGCACCCCACCGGGCACCAGCGCCCGCGAAACGGCCGGTAGCGCGTCCCAGGGCGCCAGCATGTCCAGTACCACCCGGTCCACCTGTTCGCCGGCGTATTCGGCCACATCGGCGACCGTCAGCTCCCAGTTCGCAGGGCGTTCGCCGAAGAAACGCTCCACATTGCGGATGGCGTGCTCGGCGTGGTCTTCGCGGATCTCATAGGAGACGACGGCGCCCTCCGGGCCGACTGCCCGCAGCAGTGAGCAGGTCAGCGCACCGGACCCGGCGCCCGCCTCGAGCACCCGGGCACCGGGGAAGACGTCACCCTCGTGCACGATCTGGGCGGCGTCCTTGGGGTAGATCACCGCCGCCCCGCGCGGCATGGACATCACATAGTCGGTCAGCAGCGGGCGCAGGGCCAGGTACGGGGTGCCGTTGTTGGAGTGCGCGAGCGTGCCCTCCTCCGCGCCGATCAGCTCGTCGTGGTCGATGGCGCCGCGGTGGGTGTGGAACTGTTTACCCGGTTCCAGCAGCACCGTGTACAGCCTGCCCTTGGCGTCGGTCAGCTGCACTCGGTCGCCGACGACGAATGGCCCGGTCCGTCTGGCCGTCATGGATCTCCGTTCCGCGAAATCTGGCGCGCGGACAGCGGCGGAGAGGCCTCCGCGCGCTCGCGCGGGCACCGTGTCGGTGCCGACGGATAGCCTGCCAGGTATGTCAGCGCCCCCGAGCACTCCCCCGGCGAGTCACGATTCCGACGCCCCGCCCCGGCCCGCCCACCCGGCGCTGTCGCCTTCGCGCGCAGCGGATTTCAAACAATGCCCGCTGAAGTACCGGCTCCGCGCCATCGACCGGATCCCGGAGCCACCCACCCGTCAAGCGGTCCGCGGCACCGTGGTGCACGCCGTGCTGGAAGACCTCTATGCGCTGCCGGCGGCCGAGCGGGGGCCGGAGCGCGCGCTGGCACTCGCCGAACCCGCCTGGTCCCGCGTGGTCGCCGCGCAACCGGAGGCAGCGAGCCTGGTCGAGGGCGACGGCGCACTGGCGGCATTCCTCGAAGAAGTGCGGGCCCTGGTACGCACCTACTACCGGCTCGAGGACCCGCGACGCTTCGACCCCGAATCGTGTGAGACCCGGCTAGAGGTGGAACTGGCCGACGGCACCCCCCTGCGCGGATTCGTCGACCGCATCGATGTGGCGCCCACCGGTGAGCTGCGCGTGGTGGATTACAAGACCGGGCGCGCGCCCGGCCCGAACCAGGAGACGCGCGCCCTGTTCCAGCTGAAGTTCTATGCCCTGATGCTGCTGCGCCTGCGCGCGGTCGTGCCGGCCCAGCTACGCCTGGTCTATCTCGCCGACGCCCAGCTGCTCACCTACGCGCCCGAGGAAGCCGAACTCCTACGCTTCGAACGCACCCTCATGGCCCTGTGGGATGCGGTCCGCGCCGCCGCCGAGACCGGAGAATTTCCGCCGAATCAGGGTTGGCTGTGTGATTACTGCACTTACAAAAACCTGTGCCCGGCATTCGACGGAACCCCGCCGCCGTATCCCGGCCTCACCGCCCACACCGAATCCACCGCAGAAATCGACGCCGAGACCTTCGCCGAATCGGTATCCGATTGAGTCCTCACCCCACGTCCTCGCCGCCCGGAGTCGCACCCCAACCACTCTGAACGCGCCCGGTATCGGCGTCCGGTGCGGGCAATGCACCCCTCCGGGGAACCAACGCCGCCACAGCGACGCGGAGCCGTCATGCACCCGGACGACATCGGAGTCCGACGCCACCACGGCGACCCCGTGGCCAGCAAGGCACGCGCGGATCTCATCACCCCGAACGTGAACACCACGGCGGCGCCGAGTCCAGCGAGGCCCTTGGACGGTTCGGCCAAGGGGGGCCGAACCCCGCGCCGCCGCAGGCGGCGCAAGAAGACTCAGAAGGCGCGGCAGGAGCGGATATCGGTGGCCAGGATGGCGCGGGCGCCGAGTTCGGCCAGCCGGTCCATCAGCTCGTTGCCCTGTTTGCGCGGGACCAGGGCGCGAACGGCTACCCAGTCGGGATCGGCCAGGGGTGCCACGGTGGGTGACTCCAGGCCGGGGGTGATCTGCGCGGCCCGGTCGAGCAGGCTCTTCGGGCAGTCGTAGTCCAGCATCAGATACTGCTGAGCGAACACCACACCTTTGACCCGGGCAATCAGCTGGTTACGCGCGCGATCGTCCCGGTCGGCGCCCTCTTGTTCGATCAGCACCGCCTCGGAATCGCACAGCGACTCACCGAACGCCACCAGGTTGTGCTGGCGCAGGGTCCGCCCGGAGCCGACAACATCGGCGATGGCGTCGGCGACGCCGAGCTGGATGGAGATCTCCACGGCGCCGTCGAGGCGGATCACCTCGGCTTCGATTCCGCGGCGGGCCAGATCGGCCAGCACCAGGTTCGGGTAGGAGGTGGCGATCCGCTTGTCCTGCAGATCCTGCACCGTCCATTCCCGCCCTTGCGGTGCGGCGTAGCGGAAGGTGGAACCGCCGAAACCGAGCGAGAGCCGCTCGGCCACCGGGGCCCCGGAGTCCAGGGCGAGATCACGGCCGGTGATCCCGAGGTCGAGTTCCCCGGAACCGACGTAGATGGCGATGTCCTTGGGCCGCAGGAAGAAGAACTCCACCTGGTTGGCGAGGTCGAGCACGGTGAGATCGCGGGAGTCGGTGCGTTTGCGATAGCCGGCCTCGGTGAGGATGGCGACCGCGGATTCGGAGAGTGCGCCCTTGTTGGGTACTGCGACGCGCAGCATGATGGCTGGTCCTTTCGGGTTCGGTGGCGGGGATCGGGGCGTCTACAGATGTCGGTAGACGTCCTCCAGCCGCAGCCCGCGACCCACCATCAGCACCTGCACCCAGTAGAGGAGCTGCGAGATCTCCTCGGCGAGTGCCTCGTCGCCCTCGTGTTCGGCGGCCAGCCACACCTCGCCGGCCTCCTCCAGTACCTTCTTGCCCTGGGTATGGACGCCCGCGTCCAGTGCGGCGACGGTACCCGACCCGGCGGGCCGGGTGGCTGCGCGATCCTGGAGTTCGGCGAACAGGGCCTCGAAAGTCTTCACGACGGATCATTGTTTCAGATCCGCGCGCCGCGCTTGTGCCCGAGTGCGTGCCACTGTGCCGTGGCACTCACTCGGGCCCGGCGATCTACTGCTCGGCGAGCAGTGCCTCGAGTTCGGCGACCGCGGTGCGCAGGTGATCGGCGAAGGCGTACATCTCGCCGGCCACCGCGGCCGGGGTGGCCAGGTAGAGATTCCACCGGTCCGGCAGCAGTACGTAGGCGATCCCGATGCATTTCGGGCTGGTGGAGCCGAAACCGAAGTAGCGGATGTTCACCGACGGTGCCGAGCTGGTGCTGAGGTAGTCGTCGCGCAGGACGGTCCACCCGGGGCTGGTGTACAGCGGGATGGGGTCGGTGACGCCGAGTTCGGCGCCGCGGCGCCGCTGGATCCATTCGAGTTCCCACAGATGCTGCTCCGGTGCTTCTCCGGATTGGCACTGTTTGGCGCGGGCCACGTGCGCACCGGCGGCGGCGCGGGTAGCGGCGAGTTTCGCGGCGGTATCGGCCGCCGGGTCGAGCATGGTGTCGACGAAGGCGACCATCTCCGGGGTGATCACCCGCATCGCTTCGGTGCGGCCGTTGCGGTATTGCCGGGTCGCGATGGATTCGTAGGTGGCGCCGGTGAGGCCTTTGCTGCGGCGATGGGCCAGCTGGTAGCTGAGCTGCGCGAACGCGTCCGGCGAGATGCCGAGTTGTTTGGCCCGGGTAGTGCCGAAATCATCGAACGACACCGTGGTGGTGGCGTTGTCGGCGGCGTACTGCGCGAACGCCGCACCCGCGGCCACCACCGCGGCCCGCTGATCGTCGTCGAGCCGGAATTCGATCTGTTCGACCGGCGGCAGGCCCTGGTCCCGCGCTCCGGATCGTTCGGTGTGCCCGGTCACCGGGGTCGCCAGCAGGGTGTCGACGAAGGACAGCACGGTCGTCCCGTCGAGCCCGCAGTGCTCGATGTTGATGCCGGCCTGGCCGTCGGCGAAGACGATGAACGATACCGATTTGTCGAACCAGCGGTTGGCGCTGTCGCCGTGCAGCAGGGTGTCGCACGCGTGCAGTTCGTCGCGGGGCGCGAAATCCTCGAGGCAGACGCAGAACAGCGCGGTCTCGATCGTATCGAGCGCCGCCGCGTTGTGCGGATCGGTGAGCAGTCCGGCACGCGCGCGGGCCCAGTCGGCGCGCGCGGCGGTGGTCAACTGCCCCACCGAGGTGCCCGCCGGCGCGGGCTCGGTGGCGGATTTCAGGATCGCCCGCAGACCACCGACCAGATCCTCGAAGGCGTACGGATCTCCGTCCGGACCGAGCACATCCATCCGGAACATGCTGCCGCGGTGCAACACCAGGATGTGGCGGGCATCGGACGGGCCCGGCCATTCGTCGCTGTAGGGCACCCGCACGGTGTCCTGTTCTTCCCCGGGAATCCGGGTCTCGGAGAACAGGTACTTGTTCTGCCACATCGACAGCCGTTGCCCGCGCTGGGTGACCGGCGGGATCTCCTCCTGATCGAGCGCCAGCTTGTAGTCGACGGCCGCCGCGACCAGCCCCGCGGCCCGTTCCGCCTGACCCGCCGAGGTGGAGGCGGCCAGTGCGGTGTCGTCGCGGAACAGGAAGAAGAAATTGGCGTTCAACGCGATCCGGTCGCGCCGGCCCAGGTAACGGGACGGCCAGAACCGGTCCAGCCAGCTGCCCACACCCGGGGTCTCGTCGTATTCGCGCAGGGCGGCGTGCAGAACCTCGCCCGCGCCTCCGGGCCGCAGCAGATCGGCCACGGCGTCCTCGGTGGCCGCCAGTTCTTCCGCGGTCAGCAAGGGGGTACACCACTGCACGAAGCGGGCGCAGCTGTCCTCCAGGGTCGGCAGCGGGACCCTGGGCAGTTGGTCTTCGGCGGCAAAGGTGCGTTCGGTCAAGTTGTCTCTCCGGTTCGGGTCGGTGCTACTCGGCGGGCGGAACCCCGTATGCCATGGCTACGAAACAGGCCGCGACACATAGAGATTGGCATACAGCCAGCCCTGGTCCTCCAGGCCGGTGGGGTCGATACCGCCGGTGGCGAGGGTTTCCAGGACCTGTTCACGTTCGGCGTCGGAGGCGAACCGGCGCTGGGCGAATTCGCCCGGCATCCGCTCGGTGCGGTACCCCAGGGCATCCAGTTCCGCCTCGATCGGACCGAAACCGTACATACGCAAGACGAAGTGTGCCATCCACGGCCGTCGCTCGGGATGGGCGGTCGCGATCCGGGCGATCGTCTTCTCGGTGACATAGCCGATACAGCCGGTGGAGATCACCAGATCGGCCCGCGCCAGAATCGCGCGCTGCTCATCGGTGGGTTCGGCGGCTTCCAGATCGGCGTGCACGACGCTGTCCAGCAGGGCCGCCGCCCGCGCGTATTCGAGCGCGGGTCCGGAGGCGTCCATTCCGATGAACCGGACCCCTGGCAGGGCGTCGGTGGCGCGGAGGCGGTCGCGGTCACGGGAGATGAGCTGCTCGGTACCCAGCCCGGGATCGGCATACGACCGGGTCAGCTCCGCGAGGCCGGTGTCCAGCCGCAGCAGTGCGGCGTTCACCCCGTAGGAGCATCCGATATCGAGCACGGTGGGCGCGGTGTTCGTCGCCACCTGGTATTCCAGGATCTGTGCCCGCAGATGTGGTTTCGCCAGTTCCGGGATGCGATAGTCCAGTTCGGACATGCGCAGGTAGTAGTCGCGGGGGTCGGGCCTCGAGTAGATATCGTCGAAGGACGCTTTCCCGGTGGTGTGCAACGGCACGGGCACGTTGTATTCCTCTCGGTAGGGCGGTACCCACTCGATCGTGTGCGGATCAATCGAGCAGCCGGTCACCCCGGACGGCATCCGCCGCCGCGTGATGAGCCGGGAGCACCCGCCCGAACAGCTGGCGGGTGCGTTCCACGGTGCCGATGACACCGGGGCGGTCACTGTAGGCGAAGATCGCCGTATGCCGAGGGGTCGCGCCCTGCACCGGTGACACCCGGTGCAGCGAGAATCGTCCCTGGAAGAGCTGCAGGTCGCCGGGGCGCAAGGTCAATCGCCGGACGAAGCGTGCACCGGTGCCGGTCAAGACTTCGTGCACGTTGCGAAGGTTTTCGGTGTGCGGGGAGCGGATATTCGGGCAGTATTCGAACACGCCCCCGGCTTCCGGCGCCGCCGTGAGCATGCTGACGGTGAATTCGTTGGTGTCGAAATGCCAGGGATGGGCATTGCCCGGCGCCACCACGTTCAGCACGAGACCGGCCAGCGGATCGGCGAATTCGTGCAACTGCTCCCGTCCGAAACAGGCCGACAGGAACCGCTGGAAGGTGGTGTCGGTGTAGAGCCGGTGGATGAGCGCGTCGGCGGGGATCCGGTCGCGCGGGACGAAGGCGTTACCGCGTTCGAAGATGATGCGGCCGGGATGATCCGCGGGCAGTTCGGTATCGAGCGGGATGTTGTAGGCATTGACCCGCTCGGTGCGGTAGTAGGCGTGCGGCGCCATCCGTGCGCCCTGTTCCGCCAGCAGGGTATGCAGCTCCGGCCGGATGAACTCGCGCAGCACGGTGCAGCCGTCCTCCGCGAGATCGGCTCGCGCCGCCGCGACCGCGGAATGCCATCCCGGTGTATCGGGTTCGGCGAGCGGGTAGCGGGAAGTGTCGACGATCTCGTCCAAGGTCACCGTGGCGGCCATGGCCATATTGTTATCGCCGGATGGGCGACACGCCCGGAGAATCCGGGAGAACACCGGTGAGCCCGGTCACGGACCGTCCGGTTTTGTTGATTCGCAACACTATTCGCGGCAAAACATTGTCGTACCCCACCGTTTACCAGACCTTGCCACCGTCACGATCCCCCGCGCGGCGCCGCCGAACTCCGGCCCCGAAGCGAAGCACCACCTTCCGAACCCCTTGTCACGGTTCACATCAGTGGTTCGGGGCCCGTCTCGTTCTGGAGCGACAGAGCGGGGGAGCGAAGCGGAGGAGCGGCGGAGTGAAGAACGAGACTTCGGGGGCCCCGAACCGGCGACGCCGGAGGCGGCGCAGTCGAACACAGAGCGGCGGAGTGAAGAACGAGACTTCCGGGGGCCCCGAACCCGGGGGGCGGGGGGGGGGGGGGGGGGGCGGGGGGGGGGGCCCCGGGTTGCGCCCCCGCAACCACCTGCACCCCCAACCCCGGGGCGGGGGCGCCCGCCACGCCGGTGACCGAATCCTCCACCGCCACACAGTCGCGTGGGTCCACGCCGAGCAGTTCGGCCGCGCGGAGATAGACGGCCGGGTCGGGTTTGCCGTGCGGCACCTCGTCGCCGCAGACCGAGACGTCGAACCGGTCGCGACCCAGCGTTTCCAGGGCCAGCTCGGTGAGCGAGCGTTTGGTGTTGGTCACCAGCGCGCACGGCAGCCCCACGGCGCGGACCATCTCCAGCGCTTCGACGGCACCCGGCCGCCAGGGAATCGGACCGGTCATGAGTTCGGTGACCCGCTGCTCCAGGAACAGCCCGGCCGCCTCGACCGCTTCGGGATGCGGGTCGAGCCCGAGTTCGGTGAACATGATCCGCAAGGCATTGGCACCCGAGGCCCCGATGAGCGCGTGCCGGACCTCCTGGGTCATCTCCCGGCCCAGTTCCCGGGCCAGCTCGCGGACGCCGATATCCCACAGCTTCTCCGAATCGAGCAGGGTGCCGTCCATATCCCACAGCACCCCGGCGAGCTGAGCCATCCTCGGTCGACCTTTCGTCACGGTGGAGCGGGCCGGACCCGGTGCCGGAACGTGGCCGGGAACCGGAACCCCGGCCGACGGTAACCCGGCCGGGTGAGCGGCGGCAAACCCGGCCGATCCGGGTCACAGCAGCTGCGAGGCCGTGATGACCAGCTGTCCGCCGTTCGGCGCCACCCGGAACGACCGGCGCTCCGACTGCACCGACCCGTCACGCATCGTGTAGGTGACCGTCGCGACCGCACTGCCGTCACCGGATTGGCTGACCGAACCGATGCTGACCGCACTGATCGTCGACCAGAATCCCGTGTAGTCCGCGTAACCACCCGTGGTGGCCTGGTATTCGGGCGACAGCTGGGCCCAGGCGGCGGACGGGTTGCCGGGCAGCAACCCGTAGTAGCCGCGGACGAACTGTTCCACCCGCGCGGCCGACGGCGGACCGGATTCGGTGGTGGTCGGCGTGGTCGTGGGCGCGGCACTCGTGGTGGCCGACTGCTCGCCGGTCTCGCCCTCCGGTTCTCCGGTCGACTCGGGAGCGATCGCCTGGCTGGTTTCGGATGTCCCGCCGGCCGTCTCGTCACCTCCGCCGAGATTCGCCAGCACCAGACCCACCACGACCACCAGGAGCAATGCCGCGGCACCGGCCAGGACGGCCGTCCGGGTCCGGGTCCCCGAACCACCGGCCGGGCGCGGCGGTACGGGCGCGACCGGTGCGGGGGCGGGACCGGCGTGCGGCGGCTGTCCGGAGTCACGGAATGCCGAAGCCGGAGCCACCGGAGGCGCCGCGGGGTTCACCTCGGACGACGGGAGTGCGGTCGTCGCGGCGAGCGTGGGCGGGAGAACCTTGGTCGTGGCGGACGGCGCGGTGCCGACCGGTTCCGGCGCGCGGCCGGCAGCCACCTCTTCGAGCATGACCCGCGCCTCGTCCATGGTGGGCCGTTTCGCGACCTCGGTCTCCAGCAACCGCATCACCACCGGTCCCAGTGCGCCCACCCCTTCCGGCGGTTCGACCTGACCGCCGGCCACCGCGTGCAGGACCGCCAAGGGGTTGTCGCCGTCGCCGAAGGGCGGTCGTCCGGTGACCGCGTGGTAGAGCGTGGAACCGAGCGCGAACACATCCGAGGCGGGGATCGGGTTCTCCCCGCGCGCGACTTCGGGGGCGAGGTAGGCGGGGGTGCCGGCCAGGAAACCGGTTGCGGTCACCGTGACATCGCCGGTCGCCCGGGAGATTCCGAAATCGGTGATCTTGACCGTGCCGTCGTCGCCCACCAGCAGGTTGGCCGGTTTCACATCGCGGTGCACGATACCGGCGTCGTGCGCGGCGGCCAGCGCGGCAGCGGCCTGGGCGCCGAGTTCGGCGACCTTCAGCGGCGGCAGGGTGCCGTCGAGGTTGAGGCGGCTCGCCAGGCTGGGCGCGTTCATGTATTCCATCACCAGCCACGGCTGGCCGTCCTCGTCGGCCACGTCGAAGACCGAGATGGCGTTCGGATGGTGCAGCCGCGCGGCGATCCGTCCTTCGCGCAGGGCGCGTTTGCGGGCCTCCGCGGTCTGCTGTTCGGTCAGGTTCGGACCCAGCAGCACCTGTTTGACCGCGACGGTGCGCTGCAGCCGGATATCGAGCGCACGCCACACCACACCCATGGCACCCGTGCCGATGGGGTCTGTGAGCCGATACCGTCCGGCGATCAGCCGATCCTTGCTCATCTGAAGTCGTGGCCCCTTCTGCTCGCCGCCGAGTCGTCCAGCACTCCGCGCGTCACAGGCGGTTGCCTACGGTTCCGCGTCGACCCGGCGCGTGCAACGCACCCGAACGGCACCGTTCGGAGTTCTGGTTCCGCGGGAACCTCGGCGGAAATTCCCGGAAATCGTACGCTCCGGCACCCCGAACCCTTGCGGGCAGTACGGAATTCCGGAGCCGCACAGGCCCTGGTCACCTGCGGTTTCCGCATACGTGCCGGTCGCCGGGCACAACGAGGACCACGTAAAGTGACCACAATCACACGGCCCGCGCGTTTATTTCCGCGCAGCCGGTCGCGCCCGAGCGCCGGGCCCGCGTGGCCACGCCCGGCCACCGCCTCCGGGCCTACCACGCTCGGGCGGTCCCTCTCACGCTCGAGCGCGGGGCCTGCATGGCCACACACCGCCACCACGTCCCGGCCCGGCGCGCTCGAGCTGTGTCCCTCGCGCTCGGGCGCGAGCCCCGCGTGGCCACACACCGCCACCACCCCCGAGCCCGGTGCGCTCACACGCTGAAGTATTTCGCCTCCGGATGCAACAGGACGAACGCATCGGTGGATTGTTCGGGGTGTAACTGCAATTCCTCCGAGAGAGTGACCCCGAGCCGCTCGGCGTCGAGCAGATCCACCAGTTTGGCGCGGTCCTCGAGATCCGGGCAGGCACCGTAGCCGAACGAGTAGCGGGCGCCGCGGTAACCGAGTTTGAAGTATTCGGTCACGTCCTCCGGATCGGATTCGGCGACGGAATGCCCGTCGAGGGTGAGCTCTTCGCGGATCCGGCGGTGCCAGTACTCGGCGAGCGCCTCGGTGAGCTGGACGCCGATGCCGTGCACCTCGAGGTAGTCCCGGTAGTTGTCGCCGGCGAACAGTTCGTTGGCGTAGTCCGCGATCGGCTGCCCCATGGTGACCAGCTGGAACGGCAGCACATCCACCTGCCCGGTCGCCCGCGCGTACTCGCGCGACCGGATGAAATCCGCTACGCACAGGAACCGGTCCCGCTGCTGGCGGGGGAAGGTGAAGCGGTACCGCTCCGGCGCATCGGGTTCGGGCTCGGTGAGCACCACGACGTCGTCGCCCTCGGAGACCGCCGGGAAGTACCCGTACACCACCGCCGCGTGCTGCAGCACGTTTTCGGTGCTGAGCCGGTCCAGCCAGGCCCGCAACCGCGGGCGCCCGTCGGTTTCCACGAGTTCCTCGTAGCTGGGCCCGTCACCGCCGCGCTGCCCGCGCAACCCCCACTGCCCCAGGAACAGCGCCCGCTCGTCCAGCAGGCCCGAATATTCGTGCACCGGAAGGCCTTTCACCACCCGGGTACCCCAGAACGGCGGCACCGGCACGGGGATCTCGGCGGCGACATCGGACCGGGCCGGCACCTCGACCGGGGCTTCGGCGGCCCGCCGCTGCTCGGCGATCCGGCGCGAACGTTCGTGGCGGGCTTTACGTTCGGCGGCCTTACGCCGCCGTTCCTCCGCCTCGGGGCTGTCCGGATCGGGTGCGGCCCCGCGTTTGGCGGCCATGATCTCGTCCATCAACCGCAGCCCTTCGAAGGCATCGCGCGCGTAGTGCACATCGCCCTCGTAGACCTCGGTGAGATCGTTCTCCACATAGGAGCGGGTGAGCGCGGCGCCGCCGAGCAGCACCGGGAACTGTTCGGCCACTCCCCTGCTGTTGAGTTCCTCGAGGTTCTCCTTCATCACCACGGTGGATTTCACCAGCAGCCCGGACATGCCGATCACATCGGCCTTCTTGTCGACCGCGGCATCGAGAATGCTGGCGATGGGCTGTTTGATACCGAGGTTCACCACCTCGTAGCCGTTGTTGGACAGGATGATGTCCACCAGGTTCTTGCCGATATCGTGCACATCGCCCTTGACGGTGGCCAGCACCACGCGACCTTTACCGCTGTCGTCGGTGGCCTCCATATGCGGTTCCAGATGCGCGACAGCGGCCTTCATCACCTCGGCCGACTGCAGGACGAACGGCAGCTGCATCTGCCCCGACCCGAACAGTTCGCCGACGGTCTTCATCCCCGACAGCAGGGTCTCGTTGATGATCTGCAACGGCGGCACTTCGCGCATCGCCTCGTCGAGGTCGGCTTCCATCCCGGCGCGTTCACCGTCGACGATGCGCCGTTCGAGGCGTTCGAACAGCGGCAGCGCGGCCAGTTCGTCGGCCCGCGAGGCCCGCGAATCGGCCGCGGATACGCCTTCGAAGAGCTGCATGAGCTTCTGCAGCGGGTCGTAGCCCTCGCGGCGCCGGTCGTAGACCAGGTCGAGGGCGGTTTCGCGCTGCTCGTCGGGGATCCGGCTCATCGGCAGGATCTTGGAGGCGTGCACGATGGCGCTGTCCAGCCCGGCCTGCACGCATTCGTGCATGAACACCGAGTTCAGCACCTGCCGCGCGGCGGGGTTCAGGCCGAAGGAGATATTCGACAGGCCCAGCGTGGTCTGCACGTCGGGATGGCGGCGCTTCAGTTCGCGGATGGCCTCGATGGTTTCCAGGCCGTCACGCCGCGACTCCTCCTGCCCGGTGCCGAGGGTGAAGGTGAGGGTGTCGATGATGATATCGCTGACCCGCAGCCCCCAGTTGCCGGTGATATCGGCGATCAGCCGTTCGGCGATGGCGACCTTGTTCTCCGCGGTCCGCGCCTGGCCCTCCTCGTCGATGGTCAGCGCGACCACGGCGGCGCCGTGTTCGGCCACCAGGCGCATGGTCTGCTGGAAGCGGGAGTCGGGGCCGTCGCCGTCCTCGTAGTTCACCGAGTTCACCGCGCAGCGCCCGCCCAGATGCTCGAGCCCGGCGCGCAGCACCGGGGTCTCGGTGGAGTCGAGCATGATCGGCAGGGTGGAGGCGGTGGCCAGCCGGGACGCCAGTTCGGACATATCGGCGCTGCCGTCGCGGCCGACGTAGTCGACGCAGAGGTCGAGCATATGGGCGCCGTCGCGGGTCTGGTCCTTGGCGATATCGAGGCATTTGCCCCAGTCCTGGGCGAGCATGGCCTCGCGGAACGCCTTCGACCCGTTGGCGTTGGTGCGTTCGCCGATCATCAGCACGCTGGCGTCCTGCTCGAACGGCACCGCGGTGTACATGCTGGAGATGCTCGGCTCGGGCTGCGGGGAGCGGCGCTCGCCGATGGGCGGCAGGGTGGGCTCGACCTCCCGGACGGCCTCGGCGACCTGGCGGATGTGCTCCGGGGTGGTGCCGCAGCAGCCGCCGACCAGGGCCAGGCCGTAGTCGGCGACGAACCCGCGCAGCGCCACGGCCAGCTCCTCCGGGGTGAGCGGGTACTCGGCCCCGTTCGCGCCGAGCACCGGCAGGCCGGCGTTCGGCATCACCGAGACGGGCACGCGGGCGTGCTGGGACAGGTAACGCAGATGTTCGCTCATCTCGTCCGGGCCGGTCGCGCAGTTGAGCCCGATCAGATCGATACCGAGCGGTTCGAGGGCGGTCAGCGCCGCGCCGATCTCGCTGCCGACCAGCATGGTGCCGGTGGTCTCCACGGTGACGTGGGTGATGATCGGGATCCGGCGCCCGGCCTGTTCCATTGCCCGGCGGGTGCCGTTGACGGCCGCCTTCACCTGCAGCAGGTCCTGGCAGGTTTCGATGAGCACGGCGTCGGCGCCGCCGTCGAGCATGCCGAGCGCGGCCTCGGTGTAGGCGTCACGCAGGCTCGCGTACGGGGCGTGACCCAGGGTCGGCAGTTTGGTTCCCGGGCCCATCGAGCCGAGGACGTAGCGCGGCGTCCCGTCGGCACCCGGACCCATCTCGTCGGCGACCTCGCGGGCCAGCCGGGTGCCCTTCTCGGACAGCTCCCGGATCCGGTCGGCGATATCGTAGTCACCGAGGTTGGGCAGGTTGCAGCCGAACGTGTTGGTCTCCACGGCGTCGGCACCGGCCTCGAAATAGGCGCGGTGGATCTCGCGCAGCACCTCCGGGCGGGTGTCGTTGAGGATCTCGTTACACCCCTCCAGCCCGCGGAAATCGTCGAGGGTGAGGTCCACGGCCTGCAGCATCGTGCCCATCGCGCCGTCGCCGATCACGACACGGCGGCTGAGCGTGTCGAGCAAGGTGGTATCGAACTCGGCGGAGCGGGAGGCAGACATGGATTCCAGAGTAGTGTGCGCCACCGCGGCGGTGTTCGCCTAGTTCACAGCTGTGCGACCGGCCACAGTCCGGCAGTACACGGGCAAACCGTCGGCGACCCGTCCACCGGGTGACCGCCAACCCACCCACCCGGGCGGAAGACCCACGCAGACCGCACCGGCGCCGGATCCACCCGTCGGCCGGTCACGGCCTCACCCCCCCACCGAGCCGTCGGTGAACGGGCCGCCGACCGGCCGCGACAGGCGCGGGGTGCAGATACTGCGCGCCGGTCACGACCCGCACCGTAGGCTGGCAGGGGTGAGCTCGAGTGAATCTCCAGTGGATCGGGAACTGCCCACGTTGCGTGACCCGGTGCTCGTTGCTGCCTTCGAGGGCTGGAACGACGCTGGTGACGCAGCGAGCGGCGCGGTCGAGCACCTGGAGTTGATCTGGGATGCGCGGCCGCTGGCCGAACTCGATTCCGAGGACTATTACGACTATCAGGTGAACCGGCCGATGGTCCGGCAGGTGGAAGGCGTCACCCGGGAGATCGTCTGGCCGGCGACGGTGCTGTCGGTGTGCTCCCCACCGGGCAGCGATCGCGATGTGGTCCTGCTGCGCGGGATCGAACCGAATATGCGGTGGCGGCGATTCTGCGCGGATCTACTGGAGCTCATCGATCAGCTGAAGGTGGAGACGGTGGTCATCCTGGGGGCGCTGCTGGCCGATACCCCGCATACCCGGCCGGTGCCGGTAACGGGTTCGGCCTACAGCAAGGAGGCGGCCGAACGGTTCAACCTGGAGCAGACCCGCTACGAGGGGCCCACCGGTATCACGGGCGTCCTGCAGGACCAGTGCGTGAAGGCGGGGATCCCCGCGGTGTCGTTCTGGGCGGCGGTCCCCCATTACGTCTCCCAGCCGCCGAACCCGAAGGCGACGATCGCGCTGCTGCACCGGGTGGAGGATGTCCTCGATATCGAGGTGCCGTTGCGGGAACTGCCGCAGCAGGCCGAGGAGTGGGAGTCGACGGTGAACGAGATGACCGTCGCCGACGAGGAGATCGCCGAATACGTGCGCTCGCTGGAGGAGCGCGGAGACGCCGCGATCGATGTGAACGAGGCGATGGCCAAGATCGACGGCGATGCCATCGCGGCGGAATTCGAGAAGTATCTGCGCCGGCGAGGGCCCGGCGGCTTCGGGCGCTGAGGGGGAACGCCGGCCGCCGGGCCGCCGGTTCAGCCCGCCACCGACCAGATCCGGGCGGCGGCGTCGTTGGCCAGTTTCGCGATGAGCAGTTCGCGAGGGATGGTCTGGCCGGTGAGATGATCGAGCGAGGGCACCACCACGTGATGGGCATCCGCTCGTTTGAGTTCCCGGGTCAGTTCGGCGAATGCCGTTCCGTCACCGGCATGCGATTCGTGGAAAGTCGCGGCGAAGCACAGCCCGTGGGCATCTGCCAGCTCACGTAGCGCGGCCTCCATATCGTCGCCGTCGCCCGCGGCCAGATCGTCGCGTAAATACCCATATACCAACGCTTCCACCCGAACCTCCTGAATCCTTCCCCGCACGAGGCGGAGAACCATTTCCTGCTCCGGGATCTCATCCCCCGTTCGCGGGGGTGTTGCTTGAACCGGTACGGAGCCGGTCCGATTCGAGCATGACCGACGGTTAACAACGGCAGAAGAGGTCATGCGGGGGACATCTTCATGCCCTCTTGGGTCCACGAAAAGTTTGCTGGTGCAATACTGGCGGCGTGACTGCTGCTGAAGATCGTCCGCTGTGGGCCATCCGGATGCGCTCGGAACGCGATGCGCGTGGGTGGTCACAGGCCGAGGCGGTACGCGCGCTGCGCGCCAAATCGTCCCAGAATCTGCCCACCGACAGCACCCTCCTACGTAACTGGCGGCGTTGGGAATCGGGCGAATCCCGCCCCGACGATTTCTACGCCCCCCTCATCGCCGCCGCCTTCGACACCGTCGCGGCGGCGTTCTTCCCCAAGGCCCGCCCCAGCCGTGACGACGAACTACTCACCGCCACCGGGATGGACACGCTCGAGTTCATGGGCCGGCTCCGCATGTCCGATGTTTCGACCGCCACCCTCGACGCCGTCCGGATCACCGCCGAACGACTCTGCCGCGACTACGCCTCCACCGATGCGCACCAACTGCACCGTGAAGCATCGGGCTGGCTGCGGCGGATCGCGGCCCTGCTCGACAGCCGGCTGACGCTGGCCCAGCACAAGGAAGTCCTGGAACTCGCGGGCTGGGTCGCCCTGCTGCTGGGCTGCCTCGAATACGACCTCGGCCGCCGCGGCGGCGCCGAAGCCACCCGGCGCGCCGCCCGCTCCCTCGGCCTGGAATCCGAGAATCCCGAAATCATCGGCTGGAGTTCGGAACTGGCGGCCTGGTTCGCGCTCACCCAGGGCAACAACCGCGGCGTCATCCAGGCGGCCGAGGCGGTGCCCCCGGAATGCGCGAATATCGGGGTCGGTATCCAGCTCGCCGCCCAGCGGGCCAAGGCCTGGGCGCGGCTCGGCGACCGCAGCGCGGTGGACGCCGCGCTGGCCGAGGGCCGGACCCTGCTCGACCGGCTCGGCCACCCGGAAGACCTGGAAAACCATTTCGTGGTCGACCCGCAGAAGTTCGATTTCTACGCCATGGATTGCTGCCGGGTCGTCGGCGACGATGCCCGCGCCGAACGGTTCGCCCGCGCGGTCCTCGCCGATTCCACCGCTCTCGACGGCACGGTCCGCAACCCGATGCGGGTCGCCGAAGCCCATCTCACGCTGGCGATGGTGGCCGCCCGCGCCCGCGATCTGGAACAGGCGGTAGCACACGGGTTGTCCGCGTTCGAAGCGAAACGCCGCTCACTGCCGTCGCTGCTGTGTATCGGCGGGGAGGTCGGCCGGGAACTGCTCGCGCATTTCCCCGACGATCCGCGGACTCAGGAATACATGGACGAACTCCGCGCCCTGTCCAGCGCCTGAGAGCCCACCGGGTCCCTCCGCCGTGCGGGACGGCTCGATTCGGCTCTTCCCGAACCGGAAGAGGCCGATCAGCCGAGGTTTGGTTCAGCGGTGCGCGGCGTCCGGAATCCGGGCGGGACAGGCGGTGCCGGGAATGGTGACGAGCTCGAAATGCCACCATTCGTTGTCGAACGTGCGGCAGAGCCCCCAGCGGTTCCCGTTGGCTTCCAGCCACGCCGCACCCTCCCGAGGCGCGATATCGACGGCTTTCCCGGTGACATGC
This sequence comes from Nocardia carnea, assembly GCF_029869215.1. Lineage (GTDB taxonomy): Bacteria > Actinomycetota > Actinomycetes > Mycobacteriales > Mycobacteriaceae > Nocardia > Nocardia carnea_B. The sequence continues at coordinate 8,542 of NZ_JARWPM010000329.1, read as the reverse complement.
GTCGATTCCTCCGGCGGCAGCACCCACTTGCGGGTTTCCTCCGGCGTGCCGTAGGTCCGCAGCCCGTCCTCCCACATCGCCTGCTGTTCGGCCGGGCTGCGATAACCGGAATTGATCCACATCGGCACCCCCGCCGCATGCGCTTCCTGCTCCGCCATCGTGTACGCGAGCGCAAGCAGCGGTTCGAGCCCCTCGGTCCCCGCCGCGGCCACCTCGGTCAGCGGCGGCACCGGGAACGGTGCAGCAGCGGCTTCGGCAGCACCGAGACCGAGACCACCCAGCGCGACCGCCACCGATATCGCCGCGGCAGCCGTCCGGGCCGGTAGTACGTGGAAAGACATGCGGATGATCTTATCGAGCGCCGCACTCCCGACCAGCTGCGTTACCTATGAGCTGCACAGATGTGATTCGACTCCACCATTCGGCCGCCTGCTCGTATCCGTGCGGCACGGTCACCGGCCGCACCAGCGGTAGCCTGGCTCCGGAGGGAGGGCCGCATGTTGATCGACTTCATTCCCGATGGGGAGCTGTATCCGTTCGAATCGCACTGGTTCGACTCGTCGGCGGGCCGGGTTCACTACATCGATGAGGGAGCCGGCACACCGATCGTGTTCTGCCACGGCTCGCCGGCGTGGAGTTTCCTGTACCGGCATATCGTGCGGGAGCTGCGCGACCGGTACCGGTGCATCGCCGTCGACTATCCGGGTTTCGGTTTATCGGAACGTCCCGAGGGGTTCGGTTACACGATCGCCGAGCAGACCACGGTCGTCGGCGAGCTGATCGACCATCTACGACTCGATGGCCTCGTGCTGATGGGTCACGATTGGGGCGGGCCCATCGGCCTGGGCGCGCTCACCACGCGCGCGGACACGGTGCGCGGGATCGTCCTGGGCAACACCGTGTTCTGGCCGATCGAAGCGCGGGCGAACCGGGCCTTCAGCGCGATCATGAGCAGCCGGCCGATGCAGCGGCGGATCCTCGAAAAGAATCTGCTCATCGAGCGTGTTCTGCTCGCGGAACTCGGCGGCACGCTCACCCCCGCCGAGGCCGACCACTACCGGGCGGTGCAACCCACCGCGCAAGCCCGCGCGGGTCTCGCCACGATGCCCCGGGAAATCCGCGCGGCCCACCCGCTGTTGGAACGGCTCGCCCGCGACGTACCGGCGACTCTCGGCGGCAAGCCGGCCTTGCTGGTGTGGGGAATGCGGGACATGGTGTTCCGGCCCCGCGCCTGTATTCCGCGCATGCGCGCCGCCTTCACCGATCTTGACATCGTCGAACTGCCACGCGCACGGCATTTCATTCAGGAACATGCTCCCGATGCGATCGCGGCCGCGATCGCGGATCGGTACCCGTAGACGCCGAGCCGATTCGGCGAAGCTCGCTGGTGCCCCGTCCGGATAAGTTGCGCCGGTATTCCGTGTGCCGGATCGAGCGGCTGGTTGGCATCGGTGATGCTGCTGGTGGCGGTGAGGGCGACCGGGCCGTAGGCAGCCGGCACATGAAAACTTTCTCATCTGCGATTCATCTCCGTTCCAGGCGGGGTGTGCAGACTGCCGTGTATGCGAAAGAAGATGTACGCAACGGTTCCGGTCCTCGCCCTGTCCCTCGGCCTCGCCCTCACCGGATGCGGAACCTCCACCGACTCCGGCGCGTTCTCCGAAGCGCCACACGCTCCGAAATTGATGAGCGACGACGAGGTCCTCGCGTTGCCTACGACACCGCACGAGAACACCGGTAACGGTGATCGAACCACCGCCGGGCTGAACGCGATCGCCACCGCCGAGAAGGCGACCGGCGGCACGGCCTATGCGATCGACGACGAAGATGACGACAGCTCGTGGGAAGTCGATATCGCCACGGGTGACAGCACGGTAGAGGTCGAGGTCGACGCGACAGGCGCGCATGTGCTCTCGACGGAGAACGACGACGACCGGGACGACGACCGTCGCCTGCTCGACCAGGTCTCGGTCCCGCTGGCCGAGGCGATCACCACCGCCGTCACCGAGGTCCCCGGCGTACTCGACGGGGCGGAACTCGACGACGACCGCACCCTGACCTGGGAGGTCACCGTCGACACGACGGATCGCTCCGATGTCGAAGTCGCGATCGACGCTGCCACCGGATCGGTCGTCGACGACCGCGATGATGATGACGACGACTAGCCTTAGGTAGGACGTCACCCCCACCGGACGTACCCGAGCGCATGGGGTACGTCCGGTGCTCAGCGTTCTTGTTCGGGCCACCACAGGGCGACGGTGAGACCGAGCAGACCGAGCATCAGTTGCACCAGTGCAAGGTCAGCCATTCCGGGGTAGTTCCGGATCGGATGAACTCCCCGCCCACCGGTGCCCGCACGGGTACAGCCGCATCGGTGTGATGAGCGCAGCGTTATCGGTGACCATTTGCCGGATCGCGTCCACATGGTCGAACGTCGGCACGACCACAGCGGTAGCGCCGTGCTCCCCCGCGTGCCGGGCCAGCGCCAGCGCTGTGATTTTCGGCCCCGCATCCGTGTAGACGGTGAACACGAGCCGATAGGCGTGCCTTTCCGCGAGCGCGTGCAGGTCGACCACGGAAACCGGAAGGTCACGCCGTACCAGCGCGACCGCTTTCGGACGTTCATCGACCGGCACGCGGCTCCCCCGATTCTGTGCACCAGCGGCGCACGGCAGCGGCGATGCGCTCCAGCCGCTCGGCCGATGGCAACACGGCCAACGGTCCGTCCGGTATTGCGGAGGAACCACGAGCCCGTTGCGGTAGCTGTTCCGGTCGCGTACCGAGTGCCAGATCATGAACCTGAAAACCGATGGCAGACATGGGTTATCCACTGCTCCTGGAATAGTCTTGGCAAGCACCCGGCGCAGGGTCCGGCACGGCATCAGCGACCAAACTGTGAATGCTGGACCACCAAGTTCGCGGCGCTCCTGGCGTTGAACTGGTGTCTCCCCGCAATTCTGGGGAGGTGGCCTGCGCCGGGTGCTCCCCCAGTAGACCCCTCCGCAGTCAGCTCCGGAAGATTCCGGACTGGTAAATATCGAAAATTTCTGCAATATTCCAGTTTTCGGTCCTCCGGGTTCCAGTTCGGGAGGACAATCCATTCCAGTACGAGATGTAGCGCGGCCTGAGCTGAGGAGTGGGGATGACGGAAAGGGAGACCGACAGCACCTTCGCGCGCAGGATGCTGGGGAGGCAGCTGCGACACCTTCGCGAGACGTCGGGAGTGAGCGTGGAGATGGCCCGAAAGGCGATCGGCGTTGGCCACCAAACGCTTTGGCGTCTCGAAACCGGACAATCCACGCGGGTTTCTGCGCTACAGGTGCGAGAGCTCTGCCGGATATACAACGCGCCGACAGAAGTCGCAGATGTTCTGCTCGAGCTGGTGGGAGGGTTGTCCTACAAGTCCTGGTGGCACGCCTATCGGGAGGCCGTACCCAAGGACTTCGACCTGTATCTGGGACTGGAGGTCGCGGCAAGCAAGTTCCTCAGTTACGCGCCCACCCTGTTGCCCGGCCTCGTTCAAACGCGGGCGTACCGGCGGGCGATGATCTGGGCCTCGAACCCAGGCATATCCACCCTGAAGGTCGAACAACACGTCGAGATCACAGCCCGACGGCAGTCTCGGATCCACCACGACCCCGATCTCGAAGTCGAGATTCTGGTCGGCGAATCGGCGTTGCGGCAGCAAGTCGGTGGACCGGCGGTGATGGCTGAACAGCTGAAGTACCTGGCCGAAACCAGTGAGCTGCGGCATGTTTCGATCAAGGCCATTCCTTTCACTACTACGCACGTCGGCCTCGACGTGGGCGTTTTCGTGCTGTTGGAGTTCCCGCCCCACCGAACTGCGTCGCTTTCCGAACCGCCCGTTGTGTACGTTCAGGGCTATACCAGCGACCAATACCTGGAACGCCCAGAGGAGATCGACCGGTATCAGACGGCCGCCTCCAGCATCAGGCGCGTGGCGCTGGATGAGGAAAAAACCAGGGAACTGGTGAGGACGATAGCGAGGGAACATGATGAACAGCGCTGACCTGCCCGGGGCACAGTGGTTCAAGAGCAGCCGCAGTTCGAGCACCAAAGAGTGCGTCGAGGCTGCTCACCTGGATGGTGGGCGCGTAGGCGTACGGGACTCCAAGAACCCCGAGGGCCCTGCTCTCGTCTTCACTCCTGGCGAATGGGACGCATTTTTGGCCTCCGCGAAGTCGGGCGGACTCGACCGACCCTGAAGGCGCTGAAGCCGACCGGGAGCGCATCTCAGTTGGCAGCCGACGGCATCAGACTGGTTGCACTCGATGAGGACCGAACCCGAAACCTCGTGAACAAGATGGCGAAGGAGCACCATGAACAGCGCTGACCTAACCGGAGCCCAGTGGTTCAAGAGCAGCCGAAGTTCGGGAACCAAGGAGTGCGTCGAAGCCGCGCACCTGGGCGGCGGGCGGGTCGGCGTCCGGGACTCCAAGAACCCCACCGGCCCGGTCTTGGTCTTTACGCCTGGCGAATGGGATGTCTTCCTGGCCGGCGCCAAGTCCGGCCAGTTCAATCGGCCCTGACTCTGCATCCGGAACGAACCCGGCGGCCGACCAGTTTACATACCCACATAAAGGGTGGACCGAAGTTCTCGGACAGCCAGGCTTCACGACACGCTTGTTGAACAGACAAGGTTCCGGATGACTTGGGCGTTCCCGCGCCGGAATGGTTCCGGGTGAAGCGTCCAAGAACCGATCCTGTGATGAACGGGTTGGGGTCGTTCGGAGGACTTACCGAAACCCGGGCGCCCAGGAGTGGAATGCAATAACCGCCGTTAGGTGCCCTACGCTGTCGGGATCCCGGTGTCGATGCGTTGTGTCGTCCCGCTGCCGGGAGTCGGCATATCGTCGTGGACAACGCCGAGTGCTCGCCGAGACCCGACCACGCCGAACCGAGGACCGATGTGCACAATCCGCGTCCAGCCCCCACCGCGTTTCCCCGGCACCGGTTCTTTCACGTAGCTTTTGCGGCACTCGGAACCCTGATGGGCCGGGGGCTTGTTCTGCCTGGTCGATAGGTTCTGGATCGGCGAGCGACTCACCTACGGGCTGTCCTTTGCGTTTCTGGGCACCGCCTTGGCGGTGTCGAACCTGGCGCTGCTGATGAGGAACCGTCCCGCGCTCGTCATCGACCACGCCGGCCTAACCATGCACCCGGGCGGATTCCTAGCCTGGCAACAGATCTCCGGGGTACGGATCGCCCACCAGCAATTCCAAGAGATGCTCGAGATCTGGCTCGACCCGCACCCGTCCTCCGCATCGGGGCCACACCCGCGGGCGCAGCGCCGCGGGACCCGTGGGAGATTCCCCCGCACGATCACTCACCTCGCACTACACCCATATACCCCCGATGACGTGATCCACGCACTGCGCGAATACAACCCGAATCTCACCGTATTCGCATTTCCCAGGGTCTATGTGGTTGACCGGACTGTTCACTTAAGGGCGGTTTCCGGGCGGAATCTGTGGTGATAACCATCGATGAACTGCGATATTTGCGGACCAAGTGTCCAACAAAACATCGGTTTATGGACGGTTTGCCAACTGGTCGGACTCTCGATGGCGCCGCGGCGCTGCGTCTCGGCGGCGGTGCGTATAGACAAGCTTTAGCGTACCAATTAAGCACTCCTACAGGCCTGGATGGTTGATTTACCAAGGTGTAGCTTGGTAAATGTGGCTGCTGAAGAGGAATGCGATGTCGACGACTTGCCTCTGGCCGAATCGGTGCGATGGGCGGTGTCGCGGCTGTCGTCGCGGTTGCGGGCCGAGCAGCCGGGTGGCGAGAGACCGTTGACGCGCTTGGGGGCGTCGGTGCTGGCGAACCTCGCGCACAGTGGTCCGTTGACGGTCTCCGAGCTCGCGGCGATCGAGGGGTTGCAGGTTCAGTCGCTGACAAGGGTGCTCAACGAGCTCGACGAGCTGGGGCGGATTCGGCGTTCACGCAGCGCGGTCGATGGCCGCCGGCAGGACATCACCATCACCGCCGCGGGGCAGGACGCGTTGCGTGAACATGTGCGTGACGGGAATGTGTGGTTGGCGGCCGCGCTGCGGTCATCGCTCACCGACGCCGAGCGCGGAGTGCTCGAGATCGCCGCGGACCTGTTGCGTGCGGTCGCCGAATCCACGGCCACTACCAGCGATACACCGGTGTCCTCGCGTGGCGAGGGTGCGCCACCGGCACTGTGACCACCGAACGCGCCGACGGTCATCAGGCGACCACGGCACCGAAACGGGTTGCACGGCGGGGCCGGCTGTTGGCGGTGCTGGCCGGGCTCAGTGGTGCGGCGCCGCTGGCCACCGATATGTATGTGCCGGCACTGCCGGAGCTGGCCCGCTCTCTCGGGACCGATACCGCTGGTGCGCAGATGTCGTTGACCGGTTTCCTGGCCGGGATCATCGTCGGCCAGTTGGTCCTCGGACCGTTCAGTGATGCCTCGGGGCGGCGGCCGGTGTTGTTCTCGGGTGCGGTCGGATTCGCTGTGCTGTCGGTGGCGTGCGCGCTGGCACCGACCGCGGCGATTCTCGATATCGCTCGTTTCGGGCAGGGTGTGGCCGGAGCAGCGGGGATCGTGGTGGCACGGGCGGTGGTCACCGATATGTTCGACGACCACGACATCGCGGGCGTGTATTCCCGGTTGGGGGCGATCACCGCCGCGGCCCCGGTAGTGGCGCCGATGGCTGGTGGTGTGTTGCTGCTGGTGTTGCCCTGGCGCGGAGTGTTTCTCGTTCTCGCCGGTATCGGCGTGCTGCTGGCCGCGGGAGTGTGGTGGTGGATCCCGGAGTCATTGCCAGCATCTGCCCGGCGTCCGGCCGGTGTGATGGCGGGGTTGCGGTCGATCGGCGGGATGGCGACCCGGAGCGCGGTACTGGCTCCGGTGCTGGCGTTGTCCTTCGGCGGTGCTGCGGTATTTGCCTATATTGCCGGGACCACCTTCGTGTTCCAGGACGTCTACGGCCTCAGCCCGGCGGCAGCGAGCCTGGTATACGGAGTGAACGCGGTCGGGAACATGATCGGCAGCCTCGCCTACGGACGCCTGGCACGGCAACAGCCGCCGGAAGTGCTGCTGTGCGCAAGTGCCGCGGTCGCGTTGACCGGACCGACACTGCTGCTGGCGATATCGGCGACCGCCGACCCTCCGATGATCGTGACCTGGCTGTGCCTGCTGACGTCGCTGACCGCGTTCGGTGTCTTCTTCCCTGCGGTGGTCACCATCGCCCAGGCCCGCGGACGCAGCGCGCCCGGCGCGACATCGGCCCTGCTCGGAGGCGGGCAGTTTCTCCTCGGTGCCGCGGCCTCACCGGCCGTCGGCCTATTCGGAGAAACCAGCCCCACCCCGACAGCCGCGGTCATGGCCGCCGCCCTGGTCTCCGCACTACTCGCGGCAGTAGCCACTGCCCGCCTGCGACCGCAGGCGTAACCAGAGCACACGAGATCACCAAGCGCTCAGCCTCACGGCACTGCACACCATGACACCGGATTCCGTGCGTCCAAGATGAAGTGATTTCCAGACAACAAGCCCGCCTGCGGAGCCCATCCGCCACGCGGGGCCACAGACACGATCCGGGCGGCCAGCCTCGGGGTGATCACCACCGTGCCCGCGGTTCCGACTATGAGCGTGGACGAACAACCTGCGGCTCGCTCGACAATGAGGTCCATCCGGAGCCCCGGTCGGCGGCTCCGTGCCCGATAGCATGTCGCGAACGGATGATCCAAGGGGAGTGATGGGTACACCAGTCGGCCGGGAGGCGTGGCAGGATCTGATCCAGCGATTCGTCGCCCAGAGGCGACGGCTGCTCGCAGCCTGCGAGAACGAGGAAGCCACCTCTCCCAACCCCGGTGCCACAGAGTCTCAGTTGCTGATGGCCGAGCGCAGACTCGGTCGCCCGCTGGATCCGCAGTATCGAGAGTTGCTGTCGGTCGCCGATGGTTGGGACTACTTCTATCTGTTCTTCTCACTGCTCGGCACCGCCGAGCTCGGTGCCGGATCTCGCTGGGAATCGGCTTCGGAGTCCGCCGAGATCTGGTTCGAGGACGCTGAATGGGGCGAGGAGATCGGCGGCCCCGACGATGGGTCGGTCTATCAGCCCTTGGTGGTCAGCGACAACGGCTACAGCAGTACCGCTTTCCTGCTCGCCGGGGCGGCAGACCGGCTTCCGGCCGGCGCGGTCATACCGTTACCGCCGGAATCGACCTACCCAGACCTGTACAGCTACCTCGCAAACGAACTCGACGAGATCATTCGCCACGCCACCTACACTGATTCCGAGGGTGCAGGCTGATACCTCGATCCTGCGCTCTCAGGGAACGTCCTGCCAGCGTTGTGATATGGCCGCGCCATCGAGCTGACAGCGTTGCTGCGGAGGTCGCATTCGGTGCCGCCGTGACGACAGTAAGGTGGGGGATGACCGATTCGATCCACGGGACGGAAGGCTTGTTCGAAGGGACGGCATGGCATTATGCCCGCTATCGTCCTGGCTATCCGGACGTGTTCTTCCACGATCTGATCCGCCGATTC
>NZ_JARWPM010000328.1 GCF_029869215.1 Nocardia carnea | reverse complement strand
GGGGGCCCCCCCCCGCAAATCCGTGTTCGGTTCTCCCCGGGGTTCGGTCCTAGACCGTGAACCCCAGGGCGCGCAACTGTTCCCGGCCGTCCTCGGTGATCTTGTCCGGACCCCACGGCGGCATCCAGACCCAGTTGATTTTCAGATCGTCGACCAGACCGCTGCGCACCAGGGCATTACGCGACTGGTCCTCGATGACATCGGTGAGCGGGCAGGCCGCCGAGGTGAGGGTCATATCGAGCACCGCGGTGCTCTCCTCGACCCGCATCCCGTACACCAGGCCCAGATCCACGACATTGATACCGAGTTCGGGATCGACCACATCGCGCATCGCCTCCTCGAGGTCGGCGAGCTGCGCGAGTTCCTCGGCCGACAGTTCGGCCTCGGCGGGCGCGGAATCCGCGGCGGATTCGGTGGCGGAGGTATCGGTCATGGTGTTTCCCCGTTCCGTACTCGGTCGGTATCCGGCGTAGCGGCGCCCGGGGCGGCGGCTTCGGCCACCCCGGCGGCAGCGGCTTCGGCCGCCCCGTCGATCCGGAGCACCGCATCCTTGAACGCCATCCAGCCCAGCAGTGCGCATTTCACGCGGGCCGGATACTTGGCGACACCGGCGAAGGCGATCCCGTCGCCGATGACGTCCTCGTCGCCCTCGACGGTACCGCGACTGCCGATCATCTCGTTGAACGAATCGACAACGCTCAGAGCCTCGGTGAGGGGCAGCCCGATCACCTGATCGGTGAGCACCGATACCGATGCCTGGCTGATCGAACAACCCTGCCCGTCGTAGGACACATCGGCGACGTCCCCGTTGTCGCCGAGTTGCACCCGCAGGGTCACCTCGTCGCCGCACGTCGGGTTCACATGGTGTACCTCGGCGCCGTACGGCTCACGCAACCCGCGATTGTGCGGATGCTTGTAGTGATCCAGGATCACTTCCTGGTACATCTGCTCCATACGCATGATCTAGGCAACCCCGAAGAAGCTCTGGGCCTTCCGCACCGCGGCGACCAGTTTCTCGACCTCGTCCACGGTGTTGTACAGCGCGAAGGAGGCACGGGCGGTCGCGGCGATCCCGAACCGCCGGTGCAGCGGCCACGCGCAGTGGTGGCCGACCCGGATGGCCACGCCCTCGTCGTCCAGGATCTGGCCAAGGTCGTGCGCGTGGATACCGTCGGCGACGAAGGCCACCGCACCGCCGCGGTCCACGTTCTCGGTGGGCCCGACGATGCGGATACCGGGTATCCCGCCGAGTCCTTCCAGCGCCGCGTCGACCAGCGTGTGCTCGTGCGCGGCCACGGCGTCCATCCCGATATCCCGCAGGTACCGCACGGCGGCACCGAGCCCGACAACCTGCGAGGTCATCGGCACTCCGGCCTCGAAGCGCTGCGGTGGCGGCGCGTAGGTGGTCTCCTCCATGGTGACCGTTTCGATCATGGAGCCGCCCGTGATGAACGGCGGTGTCTCGGTGAGCAGGTCGCGTTTGCCGTACAGCACGCCGACACCCGAAGGACCGAGCATCTTGTGTCCGGAGAAGGCGGCGAAATCCACATCGAGGGCGTGGAAGTCGACCGGCGCGTGCGGTACCGACTGGCAGGCGTCGAGCACCACCAGGGCACCGACGGCACGGGCGCGGCGTACCAGCTCCGCGACGGGCGCCACCGCGCCGGTGACATTGGACTGATGGGTGAAGGCCACGACCTTGGTGGCCGGCGAGAGCTCCAGCGACGACAGATCGATCCGGCCGTCCGCGGTCACTCCGTACCAGCGCAGGGTCGCGCCGGTCCGGCGGGCGAGTTCCTGCCACGGCACCAGGTTCGCGTGGTGTTCGAGTTCGCTGATCACGATCTCGTCGCCGGGGCCCACGTGGTACGGGAACCGATCGTCGGCGAACGAGTAGGTCACCAGGTTCAGCGATTCGGTGGCGTTCTTGGTGAACACGATCTCGTCGGCATCGGCCCCGACGAATCCCGCGATCTCGGCGCGCGCATCCTCGTAGGCGTCGGTGGCCTCCTCGGACAACTGGTGCGCCCCGCGGTGCACCGCCGAATTACTTTCGAGCAGGAAGGCGCGTTCGGCGTCCAGCACCGCCAGCGGCCGCTGCGAGGTGGCACCGGAGTCCAGGTACACCAGCGGCTTCCCGTCCCGGACCGTACGGTTCAGGATCGGGAAGTCGGCCCGGATCCGGGCGACGTCGAAGGCGGGGAGGGTCGCTGTCATATCACGCTCCGGCGGTGGCGGTCTGAGTGAACTTCACATAACCGTTCGCGTCGAGTTCCTCGGCCAGTTCCGCGCCGCCCTCGGCAACGATGCGGCCGCCCACGAACACGTGGACGAACTGCGGCTGGATATAGCGCAGGATGCGGGTGTAGTGGGTGATCAGCAGGACTCCGCCGTTCTCCCGCTCCTTGTAGCGGTTGACCCCGTCGGAGACGATGCGCAGCGCGTCCACGTCCAACCCGGAATCGGTTTCGTCGAGGATGGCGATCTTCGGCTTGAGCAGGCCCAGCTGCAAGATCTCGTGCCGCTTCTTCTCACCACCGGAGAAGCCCTCGTTCACACTGCGTTCGGCGAAGGCGGCGTCGATATCGAGTTCGTTCATCGACTCCTTCACCTCCTTCACCCAGTGCCGCAGCTTCGGCGCCTCGCCACGGACGGCGGTGGCGGCGGTGCGCAGGAAGTTGGACATGGAGACCCCGGGAACCTCGACCGGGTACTGCATCGCCAGGAACAGGCCGGCGCGGGCCCGCTCGTCCACCGACATCTCCAGGACGTCCTCACCGTCCAGCGTGATGGAACCGCTGGTGACGGTGTACTTGGGATGTCCGGCGATGGCGTAGGACAGGGTCGACTTACCCGAGCCGTTCGGTCCCATGATGGCGTGCGTCTCGCCGGATTTCACGGTGAGGTTCACGCCGTTGAGGATTTTGACGGTATCCCCGTCCGGAGTGGCGACCTCGGCGTGCAGGTCCTTGATTTCCAGGGTGGTCATAGGTTGCTGAATTCCTTCGGTGGCGGTGGCTGGGTGGTCGGTCAGGCGCCGATGGCGGCGAGTTCGGCCTCGATGGCCGCCTCCAGCCGCTCGGCGACCTCGGGTACCCCGATTTTCTGGATGATCTCGTGGAAGAAACCGCGCACCACGAGACGACGCGCGGCGTCCTCCGGAATACCGCGGGCCCGCAGATAGAAGAGCTGTTCGTCGTCGAACCGGCCGGTCGCCGAGGCGTGGCCGGCGCCGACGATCTCACCGGTCTCGATCTCGAGGTTGGGCACCGAATCGGCACGCGCGCCGTCGGTGAGCACGAGATTGCGGTTGATCTCGAAGGTATCGGTGCCCTCGGCGGCGGCGCGGATCAGCACATCGCCCACCCACACCGTGCGGGCGTCGCCCTTGGACGACTGCGGGTCGCCCTGCAGCGCGCCCTTGTACAGCACATTCGATTTGCAGTGCGGGACGGCGTGGTCGACGAGCAGGCGCTGTTCGAAATGCTGTCCGGCGTCGGCGAAGTAGAGCCCGAGCAGTTCGGCATCGCCACCCGGCCCGGCGTAACGGACGGTGCCGGTGAGCCGCACCAGATCGCCGCCCAGGGTGACCGCGGTATGCCGCAGCACCGCATCGCGACCCAGGTTGGCGTGGTGGGCGGTGGCGTGCACGACATCGTCGGCCCAGTCCTGCACCGCGACGACGGTGAGTTTCGCGCTGTCGCCGAGCACGAATTCGATGTTCTCGGCGTAGGTCCCGCTACCCCGCTGGTCGATCACGACGGTCGCGACGGCGAATTCGGCCAGCCGCACCTGCAGATGCCCGTAGGCCGTCTTCCCCTCGCCGGGGCCGGTGATCCGCACGACGACAGGTTCGGCGACCTCGGTCTCCTTGCCCACCGAAACGATCGTGGCCTGCTCGAACCCCGAGTACGCCTGGGCCGCGACCCGATCCGCCGGGGTGCCGCCCTCGCCCAGCCTGGCGTCGTCGCGGCCCACAGTCTCGACAGTGACGCCGCCGACCTCGGACACCTCGATCCCGGCCCGCCCGTCCGCCGTGGCGGTACCGTTGTGCAGGCCGCGCAGCCGGCGCAGCGGGGTGAACCGCCAGGCCTCGTCCTTACCGGACGGGATCTCGAAGGCGTTGACATCGAAGGACGTGAAAACCTCGCCCTTGTTGATCGCCGGTGTACGAGCCTCGGCGGCTTCGGCAACGTTCTCCACGGCCATCAGCCGACGGCTCCTTCCATCTGCAGTTCGATCAGGCGGTTGAGCTCGAGCGCATACTCCATCGGGAGTTCCTTGGCGATCGGCTCGACGAAGCCGCGCACGACCATCGCCATCGCCTCGTCCTCGGTCATCCCGCGGCTCATGAGGTAGAACAGCTGGTCTTCCGACACCTTCGACACCGTCGCCTCATGACCCATCGTCACGTCGTCCTCACGGATATCGACGTAGGGATAGGTATCGGAGCGGCTCACGGTATCGACCAGCAGGGCATCGCATTTCACGGTCGACTTCGACCCGTGCGCACCCTTGTTCACCTGGACCAGCCCGCGGTAGGAGGCCCGGCCACCGCCGCGCGCCACCGACTTGGAGACGATGGTCGAGGAGGTGTGCGGAGCCAGGTGCACCATCTTGGCGCCGGTGTCCTGATGCTGGCCCTCGCCGGCGAACGCCACCGAGAGCACCTCACCCTTGGCGTGCTCACCGGTCATCCACACGGCCGGGTACTTCATGGTGACCTTGGAGCCGATATTGCCGTCGATCCACTCCATGGTCGCGCCCGCCTCGGCCTTGGCCCGCTTGGTGACCAGGTTGTAGACGTTGTTCGACCAGTTCTGGATGGTGGTGTAGCGGCAGCGGCCGCCCTTCTTCACGATGATCTCGACCACGGCCGAATGCAGCGAATCCGATTTGTAGATCGGCGCGGTGCAGCCTTCGACGTAGTGCACATAGGCGTCCTCGTCGACGATGATCAGGGTGCGCTCGAACTGGCCCATGTTCTCGGTGTTGATCCGGAAATAGGCCTGCAGCGGGATATCGACGTGCACGCCCGGCGGGACGTAGATGAACGAGCCACCCGACCACACCGCGGTGTTCAGCGCGGAGAACTTGTTGTCGCCGGCCGGGATGACGGTGCCGAAGTACTCGCGGAAGATCTCCGGATGCTCCTTCAGCGCCGTATCGGTGTCGAGGAAGATGACGCCTTGCTGTTCCAGGTCTTCGCGGATCTGGTGGTACACCACTTCGCTCTCGTACTGGGCCGCGACACCCGAGACCAGCCGCTGCTTCTCCGCCTCCGGGATACCCAGCTTGTCGTAGGTGTTGCGGATGTCCTCGGGCAGGTCTTCCCAGCTCTCGGCCTGCTTCTCGGTCGAGCGCACGAAGTATTTGATGTTGTCGAAGTCGATCCCGTCGAGGTTGGAACCCCAGTTCGGCATCGGCTTGCGGTCGAAGATACGCAGCGCCTTGAGCCGGTTCTCCAGCATCCAGGACGGTTCGCTCTTCTTGTCCGAGATATCGCGAACGACCTCTTCGGACAGACCACGCTGCGCGCTGGCGCCCGCCACGTCCGAGTCGGCCCAGCCGTAGCCGTACTTACCCAGTGAGGCAATGGCCTCCTCCTGGGTGAGTGGTGGCACCTGGTCGGTGGTGGTCGTCATTCGGCACTCCTTCCGGAGTCGTTCGTTGCGTCCGTTGCGGGCTGTGCAACGGCTGTTGATGAAGCGTTGTTCGATTGGCTGCCACCGGCCGGGGCCGGCAGGACGGTGAGCGGGACGTGCGTGGTGCACGCGCAGTCACCGTTGGCGATGGTCGCCAAGCGCTGCACATGGGTACCGAGAACTTCCCGGAATGCCTCGAGTTCGGCCTCGCAGAGCTCGGGGAATTCCTCGGCCACATGCGAGACCGGGCAGTGGTGCTGGCAGATCTGTACGCCCGCACCCACACGCCGGGTGCTCGCGGCGAATCCGGCGTCGGAGAGGGCGGTCGCGATCTCGTCGGCTTTGGCCACCGTTTCGGACCGAACGGTATCTTCCCGGGTCGCCTCGGGAGCGGCCGAGTCACCCTTCCGCTGGGCGGGCAGCGGCTCGATGCCGTCGACCAGCGTGTGCGCCCGCTTCCGCGCGAACGCGGTCACGGCTTCCGCACCGCCGATCTCGCGGAGTTGCCGGATGGCGGCACCAGCCAGATCGTCGTACGCATGCCCGAGCATGCCGCGGCCGGCCGCGGTGAGCTGGTACTGCTTGGCGGGACGGCCGCGGCCCTTCTGCTGCCAGGGCGCGGACCGGCTCGCCCGGGCCTGGCCGGACTCGATGAGCGCGTCCAGGTGGCGGCGCACACCGGCCGGAGCCAGGCCCAGCGTGCTACCGATCGCGGTCGCGGTGATCGGCCCCTCCTCGAGCAGCAGCTGGATGATCGCCGCTCGGGTATGCCCTTCACCGCCGGTCACGGGCACGCCGACGGACCCGGTACCGGCCCGCTGACCAGCCCTTTCGTCCACATTCGGCAAACCCACAGTTTTCACAACATCAGTGTGGCGGAATTCGTTCCCGAAATCTAATAAGGGTGCCCTGACCAGGGGGGTCGCGATTGGCCCGGCCGGCGCGACCGAAAACCGGAAATCGCCTGCTCCACGGAGAAAGTCCCGCTCACCTCGGCGCGCGCCGGATCGCCTAGTGATCTGCTTCACTGCACCGGACACGTTTCCGGCCGGCCGCTCGGCACCACCGGTGTTTGCTGCCCGGCTGCGCAGTGGGTGCCGGGGTCCGTGGCCGGAACATATTCCGCGATCCCCGGCCGGCCCGATTGCCCTTCGCTGCCCGTTGCCGCCGGGAGAATACCGGAGCGGGGACACCGGCCGGCCGGTAGCTGGACAGTGCCTCCACGCCCCCGCCTCCGTATGCGCCGGCACCGGACGGGCGTCCCGGGGGTCC
>NZ_JARWPM010000327.1 GCF_029869215.1 Nocardia carnea | reverse complement strand
GAAATACTCCGAAATCGGAAAGGAAGATACCGTGAAATCACGCCACCCCATGACCCCTGTCGTGCCGCCACGTTACGTCGACAATATCTATACTCCCGAAGAGATCGAAATATTGTTCGATATCGTCAGGCATCGCGGGCCCGGCTAGCGCGTGACGTGCTCGCCCGGCACCGTCCGCGGCCTCAGGCGATCTTCGCGACCGTCGCTCCGCCCGTGAAAATCGAATCATCGTGGGAACCCATAACTTTCGCACGGCGCCTACCGACTGCGCGAAGACTCGCCACCGCGGCCTCACGCGAGCTGGTGATGCCGGGAAGTGTAGGCGGGGTGGAGAGCATGTTCGCTGCCAGCGGGACGAGGTCACCCGCGAGGCAGACGGCGCCCTGCGTCGTCTCCACCACCAGCCCTTGACTACCCGGCGTATGGCCGGGTAGGTGCAGCAATTCGACGCCGGGCAGTAACTCCACGTCGCCGGAGACACGATCGGTCGATGATCGTGCCCGCCACCATCCCGGCGGGCTTTCGTCATCCGGCGACCCGTAGGCACCCGCGTGACCGGCGGGCGGTTGCTGCGCGGCGCGCCATTCCGAATCCTGGACCAGCAGTCTGCTCCGCTCGAAAAGGTCGTTGTTCGACGAGTGGTCCCAGTGCAGGTGCGAGCAGACCACAAGCGAGACGTCGTCGGGTTTCACGTCGAGAGCGGCGAGCGCCAGGATCGGATGCTCCTCGTTCGTGCGGCGGTACACGAGCCCGGGCCGACTCCGAGCGACCTCCTCCGCGGCCGGCCCGCCCGTGTCGAAGAGGATGATCGTGCCGCCGCGGCGCAACACCCAGACGACGATCGGCGCGACGCGAAATTCCGCGCCCGCACCGTGGCTGAGCATTTCACACGGAGCCAAAGACTCGCCGACACGAAGCGCGTACAGCTCCCACATAACTGTCATTCTAACATTTCAGCCGCCTTCGCCCCTCCGCGACCTTTTTACCGATCCTCCGCAGTGAACCGCCGCAACGATGTTCACAACCCTCAGGAGCGGGTGCCGAGGACACGGAGGGCGCGCTCGCTGTCTTCGAGGCATTCCAACAGGGACGTCAGGTGCACACGTAGTGCGTCGATCGCCCCGGGTGGCAACTGCGCCAGGTACTCGTTTTCCAGTCGCGATATGGCCTGGAGAACCGGCTCGAGAAACGCCTCCGCCTCCGCGGACAGCGAGATGAGCGCTCCTCGTCCGTCTTGTGGGTTGGGAAGACGGACAATCAGGCCCGCATCGACGAGCCGTTTGATCCGCTTGGTTGTGCCCGGGGCGGACGTCACCGTCTCCGCGGCGATCTCGGTGGGAGTCATCGCGCGCCCGAACCGACCGAGAACCGACAAGATGTCGAAGTCGGCGCGGGTTATTCCGTACGACTCGAGCACCTCGTCGGACAAGGACTGGAGCACCGAGCCGATCCTGCGCACCCGCCCGAAAATGTCCAGCGGCCGCACATCCAACTCCGGAAACCGCAGCGCCCACTGCCGTCGCGCCTGTTCGATCGTATCCACATCCACAGTTTACTTTCCTGGTGAGCTACTTCACTTCGCTGGAAAACTAGTTTAGTATTTTTCTGGAAAAGTAGTTAGGAAGTGAGATCCCATGAAGGACGAGTACGACGATGATGTCCTCGTCGTCGGAACCGGACCCGCTGGAGCCACGACAGCCCTGGCACTCGCACGAGCCGGCGTATCGGTGCACATGATCACCAAATGGAGATGGCTCGCCGACACACCACGCGCCCATATCACCAACCAGCGTGCGATGGAGGTGCTTCGCGATCTCGGGGTGGAAGACGAAGTCAAAGCCGTGGCCACTCCCTGGGAGTACATGGGCGACACGATGTTCACCACGAGCGTCACCGGCCCGGAGATAGCTCGGCTCCGTACCTGGGGAACCGGCGACCGCCGCTACGGCGACTACCTCCAGGCGAGTCCCTGCGGCATGCTCGACGTTCCGCAGACGGTGATGGAACCGATCCTGGTCCGCAATGCAGCAGCCAGCGGCGCCCGGGTCTCGTTCAACACCGAGTACCTCTCACACGAGCAAGACTCGGACGGTGTCACCGTGACGCTACGCGACCGCCGGAACGGACATGAGTTCGTTCAACGCGTTCGCTATCTGGTCGGCGCCGACGGCGCCAACTCCTCGATCGCCGAACAGCTCGACCTTCCGATTGTCGGCGAGATGGCCAGGGCGGGCACCGTGTACATCCTCTTCGACGCCGACCTCTCCGCCCACGTGGCACACCGCCCGAGCATCCTGCACTGGATCATGAATCCCACGGCGTCTTTCGGCGAGATCGGCATGGCCACCTTCCGCGCGATCCGTCCCTGGGATCAGTGGATCATGGGTTGGGGCTTCGATGTGACCAAGGGCGAACCCGATCTGAGCGACGAATTCATCAAGTCGCAGGTCCGCACTCTTGTCGGCGACCCCGAACTGGAATTCGACGTCGCCCGCACTATGACGTGGTACGTGAACCAGCAGCATGCCGAGCTGTACCACCGGGGACGGGTGTTCTGCGCAGGTGACGCCGTACACCGCCATCCACCGAGTTCCGGATTGGGCTCGAACACGTGTATGCAGGATGCGTTCAATCTCGCGTGGAAGCTGGCATACGCCGTGCACGGCTGGGCAGGCTCCTCCCTCCTGGACAGCTATTCGGACGAACGAGTGCCAGTGGGTGACCAGATCGTGGCCCGCGCCAACCAGTCACGCAAGGACTACGCGCACATCAGAGCGGCCTTCCACGTGGATGGCGCAGAGGATCCGGTCGCGGCCGGCCTGGCCAAGCTCCGATCGCACACCCCCGAAGGGGCGACTGCACGTGCCGCGCTCTACCGTGCACTCGAGATCAAGAACTCGGAGTTCAACGCCCAAGGTGTCGAGGGCAATCAGCGATACGAATCCAAGGCCGTGATCCCGGATCCGTCGTCGCCGGTTGAGCAGTGGCCACGCGATCGCGAGCTGTACCTGCAGGCCAGCACCCGCCCGGGGGCCAAGCTGCCACACGCATGGCTGGTCAACGGCGAGGGCCGGCGCATCTCCACACTCGACACCGTCGGCTCGGGCAAGATGTCGGTGGTCACGGGTCTCGCCGGAGCAGACTGGGCGGCGGCGGCGAATCGTTTGGCTGCCCCCTTCCTCCGGACCGTCGTGATCGGTGCACCCGAATGCGCAGACCTGTACGGAGACTGGCACTCGGTACGCGAGTTCGACGAGGCCGGCGTGCTACTCGTCCGGCCCGATGGCTACATCGCATGGCGATGCACCCGCGCCCCCCACGACGCCGACGAGGCGGAACAGCTGCTCCGACAAGCGCTGTCCACCGTACTCGGCACCGAACTTCCCTCCGCTAGTAAGGAACTCATCTCGTGAGCACCACCAACGGCTTCACCAGCGTCTGGTCCGACCTGGCCACACTCCCCTTCGAGCAGGGCTACCTCGAGGCCGGCGGCTACCGCACCCGGTACCTGCACGCCGGGGACCGTTCCAAGCCGACCCTGCTCATGCTGCACGGCATCACCGGGCACGCCGAAGCATACGTACGCAACCTCCGGGCACACAGTGAGCACTTCTCGTGCTGGGCGCTGGACTTCATCGGTCACGGATACTCGACGAAACCCGAGCACCCCCTCGAAATCAACCACTACGTCGACCAGATCCTCTCCGTCATGGACGAACTCGGAGTCCAGAAGGCCTACTTCACCGGCGAATCTCTGGGCGGATGGGTGACTGCCCGCATCGCGGCCCAGCAACCCGACCGCGTCGAGAAGATCGTGCTGAACACCATGGCCGGCACCATGGCCAACCCCGCGGTTATGGAGCGGCTGTACAACCTGTCGATGGAAGCCGCGAAAGATCCGAGCTGGGAGCGAGTCGAGGCTCGGTTGCAGTGGCTCATGGCCGACCCCACGATGGTGACGGCGGACCTGATCAAAACGCGACAGGCGATTTTCCAGCAGCCCGACTGGGAGATGGCCTGCCGGATGAACATGGTCCTCCAGCAGATGGACGTGCGACAGCGGAACATGCTCACCGATGACGAACTGCGCTCCATCCAAGTCCCGGCCATGGTGCTGTGGACGACAAAGGATCCGTCCGGTCCGGTCGACGAGGGCCGGCGCATCGCGTCGCTGATCCCGAACGCTCAGCTCGCCGTTATGGAGAACTGCGGTCACTGGCCGCAGTACGAGGACACCGCGACCTTCGACCGCCTCCACTTGAATTTCCTTCTCGGGGCCTGATCCGACCGAAAGGACCATGGCTATGCCTATTGCCGCAATCACAATGTCGCACTCTCCCCTGCTCGAGTTCGTGGATCCGCCCGCCGATGTCAAGGCGCAAGTGGAAACCGCTTTCGGTGCGGCCCGGAAGTTCGCGGCGGAATTCGATCCCGACCTGGTGATCAACTTCGCCCCTGACCACTACAACGGATTCTTCTACGACGTCATGCCGCCGTTCTGCCTCGGCCACGAAGCCACCGCGATCGGCGACTTCGGCAGCCAGGCCGGGGCACTCGATGTCGATACCCAGGTTGCCCGGCAACTGACAGAGGCCATTCTCGAGGCCGATATCGACATCGCCGCGTCGATGAGGATGAGTATCGATCACGGTGCTATCCAGCCGCTGGAGATCCTCTTCGGCGATATCACAGCCAAGCCGGTCATCCCGATATTCATCAACGCGGTGGCACCCCCGTTCGCCCCGATGCGGCGGATCCGGCGTCTCGGTACGGCAGTGGGCCGATTCGTCGCCGAAGAATTGGCAGGCAGGAGGGTTTTGGTCCTCGGATCCGGCGGGCTGTCCCATGAACCCCCGGTACCCCAACTCGCGACCGCTGACGGACAGATGCTCGACAACCTGCTCGGGGCGGGGCGTAATTTGTCGCCCGAGGGTCGCCAGGCGAGGCAGGACCGAGTCATCACCGCCGCACAGGAGTTCGCCGCCGGCAGCCCGGGCACGAAGCCACTCGCACCGGAATGGGACAAGAGATTCATGGATCTGATGGCTCGCGGCGACTTCGACACGGTCGAGAGGTGGACCGCAGAGGAGATGACGCGAGTGGCCGGCAACTCGTCCCATGAGGTCCGGACATGGGTCGCTTCCTACGCGGCGATGGCGGCCGCCGGCGACTATCTGACCGAGTACACCTTCTACCGGCCGATTCCGGAGTACATCGCCGGATTCGGCGTAACGACCGTCGCCGCACGGTGACGGCACCCTGAACGCAGGGGCCTGCCGGCTGCTCCTCGGGCCCGGCAGTGCCTGCGGTTTTGCGAGCAGTCCAGGGATCCGCCCGCCCGTGACAGGGGGGCGGGGACCGAAGGGACCCAGTGCGCCCGCGCCACTGGGGGCACCCCCGCGGGTCACCGAGAAACCCTAGCGTACACCAGATAAGGGGCCCCCGTTGGG
>NZ_JARWPM010000326.1 GCF_029869215.1 Nocardia carnea | reverse complement strand
CCCCCCCCCCCCCCCCCCCCCCCCCCCCCCCCCCCCCCCCCCCCCCGGCCGTTCCCGTTTTCTCCGGATTTCCACCCTGCTGTGCCCACATCGAAAGTCACGTCCCCGATCCAGAATCTGGCGAAATCGGCGTTCCGCCTTGTGGACACTTCGGTTGCCGAGCTTCTCGACCGGCAATACGTTCGACCTGTCCCGCGACCGCCGAAGGGGCCCGGTACCGGGTTCCCGCCGGTGCCCTGAAAGCCGGTTCACCAACGCGAAACGCAACCGTTGCCGGATACGAGTCCGAGTCCCGGATCGGGCACCCGACGAGCGCGGCGAACATTTCTCCGCGATATCCGAACCACCCTTTGCCGAAACGCTTTTCACCTTTAGGAGAGTCATTGTGGTCGCACACCATGCCGTCGTCACCGGTGGTGTCAGCGGAATAGGCGCCGCGGTCGTAGAACGATTCCTCGAACGAGATCTGAAAGTCAGCGTTCTCGACCTCGGCGCGCCCACACAATCTCGCGAGGGAGTGGACTACTACCAGGTGGACGTGACCGATCGCAGCGCGGTGGAGTCGGCACTCGCGCAGGCCTCCGCCGGATCACCGGCTCCCGATGTACTGGTGACCAGTCACGGAATTCGTGGGGCTTTCGTCCCGGCCCTGGAACTCGACCCCGACCGTATCCGGCGCCTCTTCGACGTCCACGTCCTCGGGACGTTTCTCGTCGCTTCCGCTTTCGCGCGGCCACTGCTCGCGGACGGCAAGAATGGATCGGTCGTCACGATCTCGTCGACCACCGCGTACGGCGGTTGGCATCGGCAGGCCGATTACGGCACCGCCAAAGCCGCGGTGCGCCAGCTCACCGCCAACCTCGCCGTGGAATGGGCGCCACTGATCCGCGTGACCAGCGTCGCGCCCGGCCATACGCGAACCCCGATGGTGCAGGATCTGATCGACACCGGCTACGACATCTCCGCCACGGAATCCCGGACACCGCTGGGCCGCCTGTGCACTCCGGACGAAATGGCTCGATCGATCGAACACCTCGCCCTCGATGCCACCTTTGTAACCGGTGTCTGTCTCCCGGTCGACGGTGGCTGGACGACGGTCGGCAAATGAGCGCGAATTCGTTGCCACACCGGAAACTCGGGGACGTTATGGTCCCGGCCATCGGTTTCGGCGCCATGACGATCACCCAGGTGGCCGGCTACGATATCGATCGCGGCCGGCGCACTGTCCACGCCGCCCTCGACGCCGGCGTACGACTGTTCGACACCGCGGACGTCTACGGACCGGCCGGGGTCGGGGACGGCGTCAACGAACTGGCACTCATGGACGCGCTGCGTTCCTGGCCCGGCACCGCCGACGACATCATCGTGGCCACGAAGGGCGGCCATCTCCGTTTCCCCGAGACCGATACGTGGTGGACGAACGGCAGCTACGAACACCTGCGCCGCGCCTGCACGGCGTCGATCCGGCGACTCGGACTCGAGCCGATACCGCTGTACCACCACCATCGGCCCGACCCCCAGCTGCCCTACGAGGAGTCCCTGTCCGCTCTCCGGGCACTGCACGACGAAGGCCTCATCGCCCGGGTCGGGATCTCCAACGTCGATATCGAACGGATCGATATGGCCAGATCCATCCTGGGTGATGCGCTGGTGTCGGTGCAGAACGAATACTCACCGGCTGTGCGGACGGCGGAGAAGGAGATCCGCGCATGTGAGAAGCATGGACTCGCGTTCCTGTCGTGGGGGCCGTTCGGCGGTATGCGGCAGGCCAAGAACCTCGGTGCCGGCGGGTCGCCCTTCGCCGACGTCGCCCGCGCGCGCGGGGTGAGTATCCACCAGGTCGCGCTGGCCTGGCAGCTGCATCGGTCACCGGCCGTCATCCCGATCCCCGGTGCCTCACGGCCCGAATCGGTCCTGGATTCCGTTGCCGCGGCAACGCTGACGCTGACGGCCGAAGAACTGGCCCTGCTCGACGCACCGAACGAGACCGGACCCTGACCGGGACCCGGCCATCGAACCGATGTCGCGAACCCGCACGAGCACCGGAACCGCACCGGCAGCCCGCAATCGCAGAAAGGAGACCGATCCAATGAGCAGACTCATGCACCTGGCGGTATTCGCACAGGGGGTCGGCGTCGGCCAGTCGGTCTGGCGGTCGCCGCGCACCGCCCCGGAACGCATGCACACGTTCGACCATTGGGCGCATCTCGCCCGGGCCGCCGAACGCGGCTGCTTCGACGCGTTCTTCATCGCGGACGCACTGAATCTGTCGACCGCGATCGAAACCGACGCCACCGATCGTCCCGATCCGCTGCCGATCCTCTCCGCGCTGTCGGTGGTCACCGACCGCATCGGGTTGATCGGCACCAGTTCGACCACCTACAACGATCCGTTCACGGTCGCGCGGCAGTTCGCCACGCTGGATCACCTCAGCAACGGCCGGGCCGGCTGGAATGTGGTGACCACCGCGATCCCCGCCGCCGCCGAGAACTACGGCTCGGCCGGGCTGCCCGACCACGGGGACCGCTATGCGCGCGGTGAAGAGTTCGTCGACGTGGTCCGGGCGCTCTGGGAAGGCTGGGATCCGGATGCCATCGTCGCCGACCGGGAAGCGGGTATCTGGGCCGACCGGGCGAGATTGCACCGTATCGATCACCACGGGCAATTCTTCGATGTCGCGGGACCGCTCACCATCCCCCGTTCTCCGCAGGGCCTGATCCCGCTCGCGCAGGCCGGCTCGTCGCCGACCGGGATGAAACTCGGTGCCCGCGTGGCGGATCTGGTGTTCGCGACACAGCATTCGATCGAGTCCTCGCTGGAATTCGCCGAGGGTATGCGCGGTCTGGCCGAAGCCGCGGGCCGGGAACGTTCGGCGGTCAAAGTGCTGCCGGGCGTCACCCCGATCATCGGCCGTACCGACGACCAAGCCCGCGAGCTGGCGATCGAGCTCGGGTCGTTGATCAGCGAACAGACCACCCTGAAATTCCTGAACCAGACCTTCGGCGGGATCGATCTGTCCCGGTTCGACCTCGACGAGCCCTTCCCGGATCTGCGGGATTCGTTGCCCCGCAATGCCAGTGTGGGCCGGCCTACCCTGCTCACCGAAGTCGCCCTGCGGGAGAAGCTGACCGTGCGGCAGCTCGCACAGCGAGTGGGGCTCAGTATCGGTCACCGTACGCTCGTCGGTTCGCCCGATACGGTCGCCGACGACTTGCAGCGATGGTTCGAGGCCGGGGCCGCCGACGGATTCATCGTGCTACCCACCGACCTGCCGCTGGGTCTCGACGAATTCGTGGACGAGGTCGTGCCCCGGCTGCAGGATCGCGGGCTCATGCGAAAGACGTACCGGGGTAACACCCTGCGCGAGCACCTTGCAGACGGCTGACACATTCGCCGACGCACAGCCCCACGGACGCCACACCAGGCGACGTTTCCCTTTCCGATTTCACTACAAGGAGATCTATCGTGACCAGGGTCATCTACGCACGCAGCGTCCACGACGACGCCGAGATCAACGCCTGTCTGGAGGTACTGCGGGGCGGGCCGTACGCACTGAAGATCGGCAAGAATGTCGCCGAGATGGAAGCCCGGGTCGCCGACCTCTACGGCAAGAAACTCGGACTGATGTGCAACTCCGGTTCCTCGGCGCTCTACCTGGCGCTCGAACTGCTCGATCTGCCCAAGGGATCGGAGGTGATCACCTCACCGCTGACCTTCTCCACCGACGTGTCCCCCATCGTCCGCGGCGGCTGGATCCCCGTATTCGTGGATGTCGAACCCGATACCTACAACGCCGACCCCGCTGCCATCGAGGCCCTGATCACCGACAAGACCAAGGCCATCCTGCTGCCGAACCTGGCCGGCAACGCCCCCGACTGGGACGCCATCCGCGATATCGCCGACCGCCACGGCCTGAAGGTCATCGAGGACTCCTGCGATTGCATCGGTACCACCCTGCGCGGCACCAAAACCGGCAGCCGTTCCGATATCACCGTCACCAGTCTCGCGATGTCGCACATCATCACGTGCGCGGGTAACGGTGGCATGGTCTGTGTCGACGACGAGCAGCTCCGCGACAAGGGCCTCATGCTGCGCCGCTGGGGCCGGCGCTCCGAACCGCACCTCTTCGGGTCGCAGGCTGCCCGCACCGGCCGGGTCTTCCGGGAGGATCTCGACGGCGTCGCCTACGACAACGACTTCATCTTCGATGTCCTGCCCTGGAACTTCGAGCCGTCGGAACTCGGTGCCGCCTTCGGCCTGGTCCAGCTGTCCAAGCTCGACAAGAACTATCAGCGCCGCGCGGAGATCTTCGACGCCTTCAACGGCGCCTTCGGCGCCTACCCGTCGCTGTTCCGGCTGCCCCGCCAGAACCCGGAATTCCACACCGCCTGGCTGTGCTATCCGGTCACCATCCGGGAAGACGCCGGATTCGCCCGGGCCGACCTGCAGGGCCATCTGGAGGCCGCGGGCATCGATACCCGCACTGTGTGGAGCGGCAATGTCACCCGGCATCCGATGATGCGCGGGGTCGAATACCGGGTGCCCGAGGGCGGCCTGCCGAACGCCGACGAGGTGTTCGAACGCGGCATGTCGCTGGGTATGAGCCACGGCATGACCGCCGAAGAACTCGATCACGTGGTGGCCCAGGTGCACGAATTCGCCCGCCGCTACGCATCCGCCACCGATTGAGTCGATCGTCCCGGCGAAGGGGTTTTGGGGGCCGGCCCGCGCGGGGGGGGCGGGGGCAACCCCGAGGGGGGGTTTTGTTTGGTGGGGGGGGCCCCCCCCCCCCCCCCCCCCCTCGACTGGTACGGCAGCCCGGACGCGAACACCCGCCTCAACTGACCATCCGGCGCAGCATCCACCCCGGCAAGCCCGCACGGGGCGATGCCGCGCGCCCACCTCCCCTC
>NZ_JARWPM010000325.1 GCF_029869215.1 Nocardia carnea | reverse complement strand
CCGGAGCCCGACCGCCGCCGGGGGGCCGTCGCGCCGGCTCCTGGGCGTGACCGTCGGCGCGATGGCGCTGATGATGACCACCCCCACCAAATGGACCCACCACCTGGGAGTGTTCGCCGGGCTGGCACCGGGCCCCCTACTTTTTGCCTTTGGACCCGGCCTCCCCCCCAACCCCCCGCCCCCGCCCCCCCGGGGGGGTGGGGGGCCGGGGGCCGTTGGGTACTACCTGTTACTTCGAGACGGTGACGTCCACGTTGTGGATACCGGGGCCCTCGGGCCGCAGTTCCGAGGTGCCGTTACCGGACGAGGACAGGGCCCGCAGGGTCCAGCTGCCCGGCGCGGCGAAGAAACGGAAATCGCCGGTGCCGGAGGCGACGACCTCGGCGGTGAAATCGCCGTTACCGTCGAGCAGGCGGACGAACGCGCCCGCCACGGGCTCGCCGTCGGTGCCGAGAACGCGGCCGGTGATGACCGTTTCCTTCTCCACATCGACGCCGGCCGGGATGGCCTGACCTTGGGTAGGTGCTGCACACATGGTGGTTACTCTCCCAACTCGATAGGTGCGCCGACCAGCGAACCGTATTCGGTCCAGCTTCCATCGTAGTTCTTGACGTTCTGGTGCCCGAGCAGCTCCTGCAGCACGAACCAGGTGTGCGAGGAGCGCTCGCCGATGCGGCAGTAGGCGATGGTGTCCTTGCTGCCGTCCAGGCCGGCATCACCGTAGATCTCGGCGAGTTCGGAATCGGATTTGAAGG
Organism: Nocardia carnea; assembly: GCF_029869215.1. Lineage (GTDB taxonomy): Bacteria > Actinomycetota > Actinomycetes > Mycobacteriales > Mycobacteriaceae > Nocardia > Nocardia carnea_B. The sequence goes on along the minus strand of NZ_JARWPM010000325.1, from coordinate 15,557 downwards.
TGCCGTCCTCGTTCGCGGCCTTGCTCCACGGCACGTTGATCGCGCTCGGGATGTGGCCGGGGCGCTGGCTCTGCTCCTGCGGCAGGTGGGCCGGTGCCAGGATCTTGCCGGAGAACTCGTCGGGGGACCGCACATCGACCAGGTTCTTGGTGCCGATGGCGGCGATGACCTCGTCGCGGAAGGCACGGATCGAGTTGTCCGGTTCGGCGGCCTTGTACTGGGTGGCCGGACGGGACACCTCGTCACGGGAGAGCGGACGCCCGTCGAGCTCCCACTTCTTGCGGCCGCCGTCGAGCAGCTTGACGTTGTTGTGACCGTACAGCTTGAAGTACCAGTAGGCGTAGGCGGCGAACCAGTTGTTGTTACCGCCGTACAGGATGACCTCGTCGTCGTTGGCGATCCCGCGCTCCGAGAGCAGTGCGGAGAACTGCTCCTGGTTCACGAAGTCACGACGCACCGGATCCTGCAGATCCTTCTTCCAGTCGAGCCGGACGGCGCCCTCGATGTGTCCGCCGTCGTAGGCGGTGGTGTCCTCGTCGACCTCGACGAAGACGACGCCGGGGGTCTTGAGATTCTCTTCGGCCCAGTCGACGGAGACCAGGACATCGGAGCGAGCCATTTGTTTCCTTTCAGTGGTGACTAGCGATTCGGTTCAGTTCGATGTGGGAAATACGGGGCAGGGAACCGGGGAGCAGCCGGGTGACCAGCGGATACAGCTTGCAGCCGAGGCAGATTCCGAACGCGGCGTTCAGGAATGCCGCGAACAGGGCGAAACCGGCGAACACGGCGCCCACCGCCGAGATGCCGAGCAGGAAACCCAGCAGGCTCACGGCGGCGAATACGAAACCCAGCAGCTGCGCGAACCGCAGCGGTGGGGTGGGTTCGGTCTCGGTGACCGGGCCCAAGCGGGGCGCGACCAGGCGCGCGTAGAGCAGGCCGTACGGGTGGCGGCGCGGCCCGAGTACCGCGCCCAGCGCGAAGACCACGGCCTGTACGGCGATCAATACCGCGGCCGCCGGGGTGGTGACGGCCGCGAGGAGTAACACCACGATCAGCACGGCCGTGGTGACCCAGGCAACGAAACGGGGACCGCGGACATCGACCCGGTCGGCGGCTGCCGCGGTGCTTGCGGAAGTAGTGGAGGACATCGACGAAACTCCTGCGCTCGAACTGTTCGGCGGAATTCGGCCGGTTCGCCGGGGGATGAGATCACTCGCGCGGACGAACCGTGGTCGGTGTCAGGAAAAGACCCGACCGCTCAGCGGCACAGGCAGCAACAACCACCGAGGCGGCACAGATCGACTGTGCGGCGACGGGTGAGCATCAGCTCGCGGTGGGTTTGCACACCGGGCAGTCTACCCAATCCCGCCGAGGATCCAATGGGTAGGGGGAAATCCCCCGGTCAGACCCCTTACTGGAACCGCTCTCCCTCAGCCCGGGTGGGCCCGCCCCTGGTCTGGAGCGACGGAGCGGGGGAGCGCAGCGGAGGAGCGGAGGAGTGAAGACCAGGGGTTAATAGGGTCCCGCCTTCTCGAGCCGCGGAGCGGCTCCAAAATTACAGCCCGCCCCTTGGCGGACGGTCAGCCCCGGAAGGGACCGCTTGCGAAATTACAGCGCGGCCGTCAGCGGGCTCAATGCGCTGCGGAGATCGCTCGTCTTCGGAACCCCCGAGATACGGAATCGTTCCCGGCCCTCCGCGTCGAATACGAAGGTGGTGGGCAGCGAAAGTACGTTCAGGGCCCGGGCCAGCTCCGGATCCGCGTCGATATCGATTTCGATATCGCGCGGCGGCTGCGGGGAATCCGCCAGGTCACGGGTGGCATCGGCGACCACCCGGCGGACCGCGGAGCAGGGGCCGCACCACTCGGCCGAGAAATGTAATACCGCGGGCCCCGATCCGGTGACCCCGGCGGCCAGCAGCAGTTCGTCGCGAGCGGTGGTGTCACGGTCCAAGGTGGCGGGTGCCGTGCGCACCGAGCCTTCGCGGTGGCGCAGGTACAGGCCCACTGCGAGCCCTGCCAACAGCATTACCACCAGGATGGTGATCTCGATCATGGTCGCCGCAATCTGTTCAGGTCGATCGTCACATCTTCGCCCCGGCCCTCCACCACGATATGGCCACCCAGCGCGGTGACCTCGGTGGGCCGGATCCCGAAGGGAAGTTCCTTGGTATCGATGGTACGGGTGAACATCGCGAGCACCGCCGGGATATCCGCCTCGTCGACCACCGGCTGCGACGGCACCGGCGACAACTCTTCCGAGTACAGCCCGGTGGCGATGATGCGCACCTGGTCGCCGTCGAGCAGCAGATCCGCCGCCACACTGACCCGTTCCCCGGCGAAACTGGCGCCCTGCTGGCCGCTCGGCGCGACCGGCAGAGTCCCGGTCAGCACCAGGGCGCCGGCCGTGGTCATACCCGAGCCGCCCGAACCGCCGGTCCCGTCGGATTTGTCGGCGGGCCGCGAATGCACCTCGAGGTCGGGAATCCCGAACAGCCGGCCTAGTTCGGTGGGCGCGACCCGCATCCGGACATCCACCTGATCCACCGGCAGACTGCGCACCCGGCCGTCGACCAGATCGCTCAGCGGCAGCCGCATCCCCAGCAGAGTGGCCTCGAGCGCGATCTCGCCCGGGATATCGGCCCGCACACTATCGGCGTTGATCTCGATATTGTCGTAGCGGCCGTTCAGCGCCTGCCGCAGGAACGGGAATCCGTGGAAGGTGACCTCCGGGTCGGCACTGAGTTCGGCGCCCACCCGCAGCGATCGTGACACCCGGTACTCCGAATATGCGGCCGCACCGAAATCGATGACCACTGCCAGGCCGGCCAGGCACAGCAGTCCGATGATCAGCTTCCGCATGTCATGCACCCTAATGGACGCCATCCCGTCCCCGTCCGGGGTCTGCGGTGCCCGAATCATCATCGGGAAAATAGGGCCACGGCCCGCGGCGGCGTAATCACCGGACGGTATTCACGCTAATCTTGCAGCGATTACTTGTGGATGAGCAACGTGGCGACGGCGACGAAGCTGGCTTTCGCGTAGCTACGAGATGGGAGGAGTGCCGTGGAGCTGCTCCTGCTGACCTCCGACCCCGACCCCGATTCGGTTCTGCCCTCGCTGTCGCTGCTCGCGCACAATGTGCGGCCCGCACCGACCGAGGTGGCATCGTTGCTCGAGGCGGGTACCGCCGATGTGGCGCTGGTGGACGCGCGGACCGATCTGGCGGCCGCGCGCGGCCTGTGCCGGCTGCTCGGTAGTACGGGGTCGTCCGTCCCGGTGGTGGCCGTCCTGACCGAGGGTGGTCTGGTCGCGGTGAACGCCGACTGGGGCCTCGACGATATCCTGCTGCCTTCCACCGGTCCCGCCGAACTGGATGCGCGGTTGCGGCTGCTGGTCGGGCGTACCGGTGGCGCGGCCAGCCCCGAGAACACCGGCAAGATCACGCTCGGTGAGCTGGTGATCGACGAGGGCACCTATACCGCGCGGTTGCGCGGGCGCCCGCTGGATCTCACGTACAAGGAATTCGAGCTGCTGAAGTACCTGGCCCAGCACGCCGGCCGGGTCTTCACCCGCGCGCAGCTGCTGCAGGAGGTGTGGGGGTACGACTTCTTCGGGGGCACCCGCACGGTCGATGTCCATGTGCGGCGGCTACGGGCGAAGCTCGGCAGTGAATACGAATCGCTGATCGGCACGGTCCGCAACGTGGGATACAAGGCCGTGCGCCCGGCCCGGTCGGCGAACAAGGGCGAGACCGAAGCCCGCGCCGCGAACGGTGACCGGGAGGGCGCGGACGAGGATTCCATGGCACCGGTCAACGGCACCGCCCAGTGAGCGCGGACGCCGTGCCGGATCTCGAATTGCGCTGGTTCGCGGGCTCGCCCACCGGTGGCGTCGATCCGCTGCCCAGCGGTCGTGGTGGTGCTGGTACGTCGCTCGGCGGTGGGGCGGGCGTGCCGCCCGGCGGCAGTGCCGATATCTCGCTGGGCCGCCGGGCCGGTGAAGTGGCGGAACTGCTGGCCGCCGTCGCGGCGGAAGACGGCGTAGCGCCGGTTTCCGAGCAGGGCCTGCTCGCCCTGCGCGGCGATTCGCCCGTGCGGCATCTGCTCGCCCTGCGCGACGGCGCGGTGGCCGGTTATGCGGGGCTGACCCCGGCGCATGACGAACATCCCGCGATGGCGGAAGCGGCGGTCGCGCCCGGGCACCGTGGCCGCGGGATCGGCCGGGCGCTGGTGGCTGCGGCGCTGGCCGCCGGTGGCGGCGGGGCCCGGATCTGGGCGCATGGGAAATTGCCGGCCGCCGCGGCGGTCGCGGACCGGCTGGGGCTGGTCGCCGCACGCGAGTTGTGGCAGATGCGCCGGCCGCTGGCAACTCCCGAGTTACCGGCCGTGGAGATCCCGGACGATATCGTCGTGCGCGCCTACGCCGGTCCGGACGACGATGCCGAATTGCTCCGGGTCAACAACGCCGCCTTCGATTGGCACCCTGAACAGGGTGGATGGACCGGAGCGGAGCTGGCGCAGCGGCGTGCCGAATCCTGGTTCGACCCGCAGGGTCTGTTCCTGGCGTTCGCCGCGGAGGAGCCCGGCACGTTGCTCGGGTTCCACTGGACAAAGGTGCACCACGAGGAGAACCCGCCGGCCGGTGAGGTCTACGTGGTCGGGATCGACCCGGCGGCACAGGGGCGCGGACTCGGCCGGTTGCTCACCCTGATCGGCCTGCACCACCTGCGGGATGCGGGTCTGGGCGAAGTGCTGTTGTACACGGAGGCCGACAACACCGCCGCGGTGCACACCTACAGCCGGCTCGGTTTCACGCCGGCGCATATCGATATCGCCTACGCGCTGCCCCCGGATAGTTGATGACAACTATTGGTACAACCGGGGCCGAGCCGCGCAGCGTGTCGAGTCCGCGTTTCGGTACGTGCCTGCGGAGGAGCCCGGACCGGCGCCGAGTAATACCGGCTCGGCGCATGAGCGGGTGCGGCCACCGCGTTGACGAGGCGCCGCGATGCGGTCCGCTGTAGGGTCCCTGCGGCCGCGCGGGCGGGCGTGGGGACCTTGTCGCCGGGACCTCCACCGGTCCGGGTGAAATGACTTTTGAGCGGTTCGCGCGGGTGCGCTGAGTAACAATGCGGCAAACATCACACATATCGGGCGCTTCGGCGCTGTCCTGTTCACCTTCCGTTCACTCACCCTGGTCCGGCTGTCTACCGACGGGACCTAGGTTGATTCTGGGCGGTCGTGGGCCGCCTGGTGTGCAAGTTCCCCGCGAACGGCCGCACCACCACACGCGCCCGGGCCGGTGAGGGACCGGGCGAGTAGGACGTATCCGGAGGACTGGAGTGAATTTCAAGCGCAGCAGCGCCCTCGTCGGCGTTCTCGCCGCCGCGATTCTGCCGTTGGCCGCCTGTGGCAGCGACGACAACGCGGGCGCGACCGGTGTCGAAGCCAACGCCGACGTCCAGTGCGGCGGCAAGGAAGCCCTCAAGGCCAGCGGCGCCTCGTCGCAGAAGAATGCCGTCGAGCGTTTCACTGCCGCCTACGAAACCAACTGCGACGGGCAGACCCTCAACTACACCTCGAGTGGTTCGGGTGCCGGTGTCAAGGAATTCATCGGCGGCCAGACCGATTTCGCCGGTTCCGATTCGCCGCTGAGCGAATCCAAGGGTGAGGTGGCGCAGGCCGCCGAGCGCTGCGGCGCCCCGGCGTGGAACCTGCCGACCGTCTTCGGCCCGATCGCCATCACCTACAACGTCAACGGTGTCACCGATCTGGCGCTCGACGGCCCGACCGCGGCCAAGATCTTCAACGGCACCATCAAGACCTGGGATGCCCCCGAGATCAAGGCGCTGAACCCGGACGCGCAGCTGCCGGCCGAGCCGATCAAGGTCATCTACCGGTCCGACGAGTCCGGCACCACCGACAACTTCCAGCTCTACCTGGACGCCGCGTCCGACGGCGCCTGGGGCAAGGAGGCCGGCAAGGTCTTCAACGGTGGCGTCGGTGAAGGTGCCAAGGGCAACGAGGGCACCTCGGCCGCGGTGAAGTCCACCCCGGGTTCCATCACCTACAACGAGTGGTCGTTCGCCAAGGCGCAGAACCTCTCGGTGGCACAGGTCATCACCTCCGCCGGCCCGGAGCCGGTCGAGCTGACCTCGGAAACCGCCGGTAAGGCCATCGACGGCGTGCAGATCAAGGGTGAGGGCAACGACCTGGTGCTCGACACCTCGTCGTTCTACAAGCCCACCGAGGGCGGCGCCTACCCGATCATCATGCCGACCTATGAGATCGTGTGCTCCAAGTACGCCGACGGTGAGGTCGCGACCGCGGTCAAGGCGTTCCTGACCACGGCCATCACCAACGGCCAGGAAGGTCTGGAGGACAACGGGTACGTGCCGATCCCCGAGGAGTTCAAGACCAAACTGACCACGGCGATCAACGCCATCTCCTGATAGCGCGAAGATGACAGTCAACCCAGAGGTAGCCTCGGCGGGCTCGTCCAGCGGGACGAGCCTGTCGAAGGCAGGAGTCCCCGCATCCATGTCCAGCCATCCGAGCAAACCGCCGCTGGGCGGTGAAAGCAGCGGCCGCGGCCGGCGTGCCGAGCTGGTGTTCAAATCGCTGGCCGTCGCCGCCGCCGCGATCATCGTGGGCTCGATCGCGCTGATCGCATTGTTCCTGCTGATCCGTGCGGTGCCTTCGCTCCGGGCTGACCAGGTGAACTTCTTCACCAGCACGGAGTTCAACACCGGCGACGCGGACAACCTCCGCTTCGGCATCCGTGACCTGTTCATGGTGACGGTGTTGAGCTCCGCTTTCGCGCTGATCATCGCGGTGCCGATCGGTGTCGGCATCGCGTTGTTCCTCACTCGCTACGCGCCGAAACAGCTGGCCCGGCCGTTCTCCATGCTGACCGATCTGCTGGCCGCCGTGCCCTCGATCGTGTACGGCCTGTGGGGCCTGCTGGTGCTGGCGCCCTACCTGAAGCCGGTCCAGGAGTTCCTCAACGACAATCTGGGCTGGTTCTTCCTCTTCGCCGACGGCAATGTCTCCATCGCCGGCGGTGGCACGATCTTCACCGCCGGCGTGGTGCTGGCGGTGATGATCCTGCCGATCATCACCTCGGTCGCCCGCGAAGTCTTCGCGCTGACCCCGGTGGCGCATATCGAGGCGGCGCAGGCGCTCGGCGCCACCAAATGGGAGGTCGTGCGGATGACGGTGCTGCCCTACGGGCGCAGCGGTGTCATCGCCGGCTCCATGCTCGGCCTGGGCCGGGCGCTCGGTGAGACCATCGCGGTACTCATCATCCTGAAAACCTCCGCGGACGCGGGCGGCTGGTCGCTGTTCGACGGCGGCTTCACCTTCGCGTCCAAGATCGCCTCGGCCGCTGCCGAATTCAGCGCGCCGCTCCCGACCGGTGCCTACATCGCGGCGGGCTTCGTACTCTTCGTGCTGACCTTCGTCGTCAACGCGCTGGCCCGGTTCGTGGCGGGCGGAAAGGTGAACGGCTGATGGCCACCATGACCAAGTTCGATCAGCCGATCAAGGCGCCCACCTTCCGGGATGTGAGCACCGCCCGCAAGGTCAAGAACAACATCGCCACCGGCCTGTTCACCCTGTGCTTCCTGATCGCGCTCATCCCGCTGGGCTGGGTGCTGGGCATGGTGGTCGCCAACGGTTTCGAGGCGATCATCTCGCTGGACTGGTGGCAGAACTCGCAGAAGGGCATCCTGCCGGATCAGACCGGCGGCGGTGTCTACCACGCGATCTACGGAACCATCGTCCAGTCGGCGGTGGCGGCCGTGATCGCGGTCCCGCTGGGCATCATGGCCGCGATCTACCTGATCGAATACGGCACCGGCCGGTTCGCCAAGGTCACCACCTTCATGGTCGATATCCTGGCCGGTATCCCCTCGATCGTCGCGGCCTTGTTCATCTTCGCCCTCTGGATCGCGACGCTGGGCTTCCCGCAGAGCTCCTTCGCGGTCGCCCTGGCACTGGTGCTGCTGATGCTTCCGGTGGTGGTGCGCAACACCGAGGAAATGCTGAAACTCGTCCCCGACGAGCTACGCGAAGCCTCCTATGCGCTCGGTATCCCGAAATGGAAGACGATCGTCAAGATCGTCATCCCGACCGCCCTGCCGGGCATGATATCCGGCATCCTGCTCGCGCTGGCCCGCGTTATGGGCGAGACCGCGCCGGTACTGGTGCTGGTCGGCTACAGCAAGTCGATCAATACGAATATCTTCGACGGCAATATGGCCTCGCTGCCGCTGCTGATCTATCAGGAACTGGCGAACGCGGAAGACGCGGGCCGCCAGCGCGTATGGGGTGCGGCGCTCACGCTCATCCTGCTGATCGCGCTGCTCTACCTGGCGGCCGCGGGTGTCAACAAGTTCCTGATGCGGAACCGATAAGGCGGAAACGGAAAAATAGATGGCCAAGCGCATCGATATCAAAGACCTCAACATCTACTACGGCAAATTCCATGCCGTAGCGGATGTCTCGCTGAACGTCTTGCCGCGCAGCGTGACCGCCTTCATCGGTCCGTCCGGTTGCGGTAAATCCACCGTGCTGCGATCGCTCAACCGGATGCACGAGGTGACTCCGAACGCCAGCGTTTCGGGCGCCGTGATGCTCGACGGGGAGGATATCTACGCCTCCCAGGTGGACCCCGTCGGCGTGCGTCGCACCATCGGCATGGTCTTCCAGCGACCGAACCCGTTCCCCACCATGTCCATTCGCGACAACGTGGTGGCCGGCCTCAAACTGCAGGGTGTCCGCAACAAGGCCGAACTGGACGAGGTCGCGGAACGCTCGCTGCGGGGCGCGAACCTCTGGAACGAGGTCAAGGACCGGCTGGACAAGCCGGGTGGCGGCCTCTCCGGCGGTCAGCAGCAGCGTCTGTGCATCGCCCGCGCCATCGCGGTCTCCCCGGACGTGCTGCTGATGGACGAGCCGTGTTCGGCCCTGGACCCGATCTCCACGCTGGCGATCGAGGATCTGATCACCGAGCTGAAGAAGGAATACACGATCGTCATCGTCACCCACAACATGCAGCAGGCGGCGCGGGTGAGCGATAAGACCGGCTTCTTCAATCTGGAAGCACAGGGCAAGCCGGGCCGGCTGGTCGAGATCGACGATACGGAGAAGATCTTCTCCAACCCCGGCGAAAAGGCCACCGAGGACTACATCTCCGGCCGCTTCGGCTGAGCCACCGAGAGCACCGACGACGAGAAGCCCGCGGGAGCGATTCTCGCGGGCTTCTCTGTGTGCTCGACCGGCTGGAATCCTTCGTAGCGCCATCGAGCCCGCAGCCGCCGCCGCGCTGCGCGCCGCTTGTGGGTCGTGCCGTGTTATTGCCTCCTCCGACATGACTCGATACCCTTGGTCAGGCGGGGGGAGAAGAATGACACGACCTCTGCGAATTCTGTTCGAACGAAAGAGGATTCGTGATGGCAGTACGATTGATCACCAGTGGATTGCTCGGCGTGGCCACGATCTTGGGCGCAACGTTGCTGGCTCCGCAGGCTGCGGCCGTGCCGGCAGACCCGTGCAACGAATATACCGTTGGCAACGTTCGCCATGAAGGCACGACGAAGTGGCTTTGCTACTCATACGGCCAGGGCCGGTACGGATGGATCGTGGCCAACTAGCGATATCGGCTCCGGGGTGAACCCGTAGATATGACTGTGGCCCGAGGAAACCTTCTCCTCGGGCCACAGCCGTGTGTTCGGGCTGCGGTCAGCCTTCGCCGTCGGTGTCGGTGGGGAGTTCGCCGGTGACCAGGAAGATGACGCGGCGGCCGATCTCGACCGCGTGGTCGGCGAAACGCTCGTAGTAGCGGCCGAGCAAGGTGACATCGACCGCGGCCGCCACCCCGTACTTCCATTCACGGTCCATCAACAGGGTGAACAGGTGGCGATGCAGGTCGTCCATCGCCTCGTCGTCCTGGTTGAGTTGGGCGGCGCGTTCGGGGTCGCGGGTGTCGAGGACCTCTTTGGCGCCCTGGCCCATGCTGACCGCGATCCGGCCCATCTCGGCGAAGTAGCCGTTGACCGCCTCGGGAAGGGCATGGTTGGGGTGCCTGCGCCGGGCGACCTTGGCCACGTGCAGGGCGAGGGTGCCCATCCGGTTGACGTCGTTGACGATCTGGATCGCACTGACCACCTGCCGGAGATCGCCGGCGACGGGGGCCTGCAGCGCGAGCAGGGCGAAGGACTTCTCCTCCGCATCGGCGATCATCTCGGCGATCCGATCACCCTCGCTGATGACCTGCTCGGCCAGCGGCAGGTCGGCCTGGAGCAGAGCCTGCGTGGCGCGATCCATGGCCGAACCGGCAAGCCCGGCCATATCGCCCAGCAGGTGGGCGAGATCGGCCATTTGCTCGTTGTAGATGACACGCATGAAACAGAAGACTAGTTCGCCCCACTGTCCACGTCACCAACACCGGGTGAATAACCCGGTCGACGCTCTTCCGCAGGCCGGTTACTGCACCGCGCAGGGATCGTCGGCGGCATTCACATGCTCCAGGTCGGAGGGCAGTTCCACCGGCCCGGTGGTGGCCGCGGGCACATCGGTGATCGGACTGCCGACCGGCGTCGGTTCGTCGATCACCTGCTGGTAATCCTCACCGAGTACCAGCTCGACAATGCTGCCCAGCGATTCGTCGCTCTCGATGGTCGCCCCGGGGATCGCGCTCGCCACCGTGGCCGCCTCGGCCTCGTGCCCGGCGGAGTAACGGACCTTGGTTTCGGTCGCGTTGCCCTCGGTGTAGTTGCCGACGTTGTAGATGTTGAAACCCACATTGGCGAGCTCGCTGGCGGTCGTATTCGCCAGGCCCACGATGCCCGAACCATTGGAGACCAGCAGCGACAGAGTGCTGGGATCGACCGCGGTGAGCGAGGGCGGCACCGGGGCCTCGGAGGTCGGCGGTGGGGCCGGGGCGGTCTTCTCGCCGGGCAGTGGCTGATCGTCCCGGATCGCCTGGAAGATTGCCTGGATATCGGCGGTGCGGGGGATCTCGTTGCCGTCGGAGGTGGTGCCGGCGGTGGGGACGGTGAGGAAGGTCACCGCGCCGGATTCGAGGTCCTGTAGCGAGCGGCCCAGCATCAGCAGATCGTTGGGTTCGACACCGTCGACGAAGGTGGCGTTGCCGAACGCCTGGATGAATCCGTTCAGCTTGCCCGGATCCAACAGGACCTTGCTCGACAGTGCGCCGCGGAGCAGCGAGGCGAGGAACTTCTGCTGCCGGTTGATCCGGTCGTAGTCGCTGCGTTCTTCCCCGTAGACGTGCCGGGCGCGCACATAGTTGAGCGCGGTCGCCCCGTCGATCCGGTGCCGGCCGGCCTCCGGGATGATCGTGCCGAGCATGCCGTCTTCCAGGGGTTTGCTCACGCATACCTCGACGCCGTTGACCTGGTTCACCATCTGCTCGAATCCCGCGAAGTCGATACCGATGAAATGGTTGATCGTGCTACCGGTCAGCCGCTGGATGGTCGAGAGCAGGCAGCGCGGGCCGCCCACCGCGTACACGGCATTGAGCTTGCCGCTCATGGCGGATTCGTAGACTTCGTCGGTGTAGGTGCTCTTCTCGTTGTCCCAGCGCTTGCATTCGGGACGAGTGACATCGAGATCGCGCGGGAAGGATACGACGACCACGCGCTGCCGGTTCTTCGGAATATGCACCAGCATCGTGGTGTCCGCGCGCGCGCCTTCGGCGTCTTCGACGGTTCCGGCGCCGATATCACCGTTGACTCCGGCCCGAGTGTCGGTGCCGACGATCAGGTAGTTCTCGTCACCGAGTTGAGCCTGGGCGTCGATGACATCGTCTTCGTTCTCGGCGAGCGCGGAGACCTGGTTGAGGCTGTTGCCCGTGGCACGCAGATAGCTCCAGCCACCTCCGGTGATGAGCAGTGCCAGCACCGAGAGGAAGGCGACTCCGGCGCGGACCGCTATCCGTATCCGCTTCTCGCGCCGCGACCGAGCGGTCGACCGCCGTTTCGGTTTACCGACCGTCTCGGGCTCGGCCGGTTCGGCGGTCGGCCAGCCCGCGGTGTCGGTCCGGCCGCGCCGGGCGCCGCCCGCGCCGGATTCGTCGAGGGGCGGGAGCACATCGGTGACATTCTCGTCGACCGCTCCGGGTGTGGCGCCCTTACTGCCACGCCGCGGTGTGCTGCGCGATTGCCGGGTGCGCTTCGGGCTCGGGTCACCTTCCGGTCGCGGGCCGCTGTGTGCCTCGTGCGGCTGCGGTACCTCGGTGGTGAGCTGCGGATCGCCGGGCGGTGGCGGGACGGGCCGGGCAGCCGTGGGTGGCCGGTTGTGGGCCCCGTCCCGGGGTGGTTTTGCGGGAGACGGCGCCACGGCGGCGCGGCTTTCCGTGCCCGGCCGGGACGGCCCGCGGGCGGGCACGACCTCGGCGCCGGCTTCCGTGGGCCGGACGGGCGGGCGCTGGGGGCCTGCCGGGCCGGCCTCCGGGCGGCGGGTAGGTGGTACAGCCGGTTGCGACCGGGAGGTCGGCTGGGGCTGATCGGGCCGGCGTGGCGCCTGCCCGCCGGGTGCCGCGGGCCGTTGCGGTGGGCCGGCCTGAGCCGGAGTCGCGCCCGTCGGATGTGGACCGGGCCGGTCCGGACGCGGGGGCCCGGCGGGCGGCCGGGTCGGCCCGGCGCCGGGATGGGCTGCCCGGCCCGTGGGCGGAGGCGCTGCGGGGCCGTGGGGTTCCGGCCGGGGCCGCTGGTCGGCACTCTGCCGCGGCGGCGCCGGCGGCCGGGCGGCGCGATCCGGCGGCTGCGCCGGACCGGACGCCGTGGCGTGCCTGCCGGTCTCCCCGGCTCGGCGCCGGGTGGTCCGTTCGCTGTCCACCCGGTCGACCAGATCCTGCACCGTCAGTGGTGCCTGGTTCTCGGGCGGCTCGGGTTGCCGTTGCCGTCGTGCCCCTCGCGTGTCGTCCATTTCGGGGGGCTCTGCCGCGGGATACCGCTCCCACGGTGCGCGACCTCCGGGCCGTGGTGAACGCCCGTTCCGATCGTCACCCACCAATGAACCTCGCTCTTTCGCAACTCGCTGCCGTCACAGCCGTGCTCGAAAGGCTGTGACGGGATTCCGCAATGATAACGATTTCGCCACTGAGGGCCACTCGGACATTTCGAGCGGGCGGGAGGCGAGGGTGATGCTGGAAGGTTGCCTGGCGCTATATTTCCACGCGCCGACCGGGGGTCGAGGCAAAGCCCGGCTCCGGCGTGTCACGGCGTGTCGATTACCTCACCCGCCGCTGTGCATCACATCGGCCGCGGCCGGGACGGTGTGGTCGTCCGGATCGTCGAGCCAGCCGTGCGGCAGGGCGACTTTGCCGGGGGAGCCCTGTCGTCCGCGCGGTCCTTCGGCATCCCTGGGGAAGGGGACGTCGGGGTCGAGCTGAGCGATGAGGCCGTCCAGCTCGGCGAGCGAGGCGACCGTGGCGAAACTGCGCCGCAACTCGGCGCCGAGTGGGAAGCCCATGAAATACCAGGCCATATGTTTGCGCAGATCGCGCATGCCTTTGTCCTCGCCGTGGTGTTCCGCGAGCAGCCCGGCGTGCCGGGCCAGGATTGTGCCCACTTCGCCCAGAGTCGGCGGGATGGGCGCCGGTTCACCGCGCAGCGCGGCGCTCAGTTCGGCGAACAACCAGGGCCGGCCCAGACAACCGCGACCCACCACGACCCCGTCGCAGCCCGTCTGTGCCATCATCGCGACGGCGTCGCCGGCGGTGAAGATATCCCCGTTGCCCAGCACCGGGATGGTGGTGACAGCCTCTTTCAGCCGCGCGATGGCCGACCAATCGGCCGTACCCGAGTAGCGCTGAGCGGCCGTACGGGCGTGCAGCGCTACGGCCGCGGCGCCCTCCGCCTCGGCGATGCGGCCGGTGTCGAGGAAGGTCTGGTGCTCGTCATCGATCCCGATGCGGAACTTCATGGTCACCGGCACCCCGGCCGGTTCGGCGGCCCGCACCATCTCCCGGACGATCGCGGCGAACAGATTCCGTTTGTACGGCAGGGCCGCACCGCCGCCGAGCCGGGTCACCTTCGGGACGGGGCAGCCCAGGTTCATATCGATATGGTCGGCCCAGCCTTCACCGACGATGATGCGCACCGCCTCACCGAGCGTGGCAGGGTCCACTCCGTACAACTGCATGGACCGGGGCGATTCACCCTGATCGAACGACATCATGTGCAGGGTTTTCTCATTGCGTTCCACCACGGCGCGGGCGGTGATCATCTCGCAGACGTAGATCGCGGTGGGGCTGCCGAACTCCCGGCACAGTTTCCGGAAGGCCAGGTTGGTGATTCCCGCCATCGGGGCGAGCACGACGGGCGGATCCACCGGGTAGGGGCCGATCCGCAAACCTGTCTCCTGTTCCAACTCTGCCTGCACGATGTCCCATTTTCCCTGTTGCCGCGCGCCGGGGCACTATCGGGTGTCTCACCACGGGCATGCGGCACCGAGAGCTGGGCACGGACGGTCGCACTGTGATCTGCCCGGCTCCCCGGGTGGGGGCCGACGGGCAGCGCGACCGGCCACCGCTAGCCTCTCGGGTGGTGGATCGCTGGAGCGTCGGCCCTACCGGGCCGTTGACCACGGCGGATGCGCTACTCGGCCGCACCTCGGCCGCGGATTCGCGCCGCCCGCGGCGGGGCGAAGCATCGAGTCAATCGGGGGTAACGAAAGAGGACCACAGCACCATGGCCGACCAGAACCAAGATCCCGCCGGTACTCCGGAAGACAGCGCTGCCGGGGAAACCGATTCCCTGGACAGGGCTGCCGCGAAGAAACCGGCCTCCGGTGACCGGCCGGGCACAGTATCGATCCAGGTGGCCAGCCTGGTGCGCGGTGCGCTGATCGCAGTGCTCGCCGTGGTAGCGATCGTTTTCGCCGTCCTGTACTTCGTTGCCCGCGGCGACCTGGCCGACCGCGACGAACAGGCCGCCGCCGACCGCCACGCCGAACAACTGGCCACCGACTACGCGGTCGGCGCCGCGACGGTGAATTTCAAGGATCTCGACGCCTGGATCACCGCGCTGAAAACGAATACGACTCCCCAGCTCGCCGGGAAATTCGACGAAACCGCGCCCAAACTGGAACAGATCCTGGTCCCGTTGCAATGGACCTCGACGGCGACCCCCATCGCCGCGAAGGTCGCCTCGGAACAGGACGGCGTATACAAGGTGAACGTCTTCGTCGACGTCACCTCCACCAACGCACAGAACCCGGACGGAACGCAGACAACGGTGACCTACACCGTGACCCTCGACGAGAACGCCGGCTGGCAGATCACCGATGTCGGCGGCGTGGACGGCGCCCTCCCCACCAACTGAGATGCTGTGTCTTTTTGCGGCGCCTGCGGCGCCGCGGGTTTTGGCCCCCCTTGGTGGCCGGGGGGGGGGGGGGGGGGGGGCGGCGCGCCCGCGGGCGGGGGGGGGGGGGGGGGGGGGGGGGGGGGGGGGGGCGGGGGGCGGGGGCGTCGCGCGGGTTGCGGGGTTGGTCGCGCAGGGGGCTGATATCGATCTCGGTGGTGGTGAGG